>CAMFIY010000082.1 GCA_945952575.1 uncultured Leucobacter sp. | reverse complement strand
CGGCGGTATCGGTCCGCTGGGCGCGGCGCGAGAGCGCAGCGAGCGCCCGCCGAGGCTGGTCACGGTGCTTCCGCTCGTGCTCGGAGTGCTCGTCGTGATCGGGACGGCCGCGCTCGGGGTCGCGAAGATCCCGCTTCCGGGGTACCAATCGCAGGTGCTGATCGGCGGATTCGTGATCACGTTGATCGGCCTGGTCGTCGCGGGGCCGTACCTCACCCATCGCATCAGCAGGATCGGAGTGCGAAGAGCGGGGAGGGCCTCGACGCTGCTCGCGATGGGGCGCATCGCCAGGCATCCGCGGGGCACGTTCCGCGCGGTCAGCGGTCTCGTGCTGGCACTGTTCGTGGTCACGGTGTTCACCGCCGCCAGCACCACCGAGCAGAACTCCGCCCTCGCCGGGGGAGACACCTCGCAACGCGTCGCTCCGGACGCGCTCATCTCCTCGCTCGCCTACGCGACCCCACCCGATACGGCCGCGTTCCGCGATCGCATCGCCGGAGTGTCCCGGATCCCGGGGGTCGCGCGGGTGGCGGTCGTCAGCTGGTCCTCCGACGCTGAACGGTACGTGATGGAGGAAGCGGACGCCAGATCACTCGGCCTGCAGATGCCCCGGAGCGCGGATGCGGATCCCGGTGCGGGCTCTACGCATGCGCTCGTGGCCGTCGACGGGAACTACTTCGCGAACGCGGAGGTGGAGGTGCTGCCCTGGGTCGAGCCGATCCCCGAGGCGCAGGCCGCAGACGCGATCCCGAGCATGATCGTCGTGCTGACCGATGGCGACCAGGACTCGATCGAGCGTGCGCGAACCGCGCTGCTCACCTCGGGGTTGCAGCTCAATGCGGCCCCGACGACTCGCGCGGAAGACGGAGCCATCGGCTCGTTCAGCTGGGCGGCTCGATACGCCGGGCTGGCGAACATCGGCGTGCTGATCGCCACGGCGATCTCGGCGGTCACCCTGGCCGTGTCGACGGCGGCCGGCGTCCTGGACCGCAGGCGGGTGTTCGGGCTGCTCCGGCTGAGCGGGATGCCGGTCTCGGTGACGCGGAGGATGGTGCTGCTCGAGACGGCGGTGCCGCTGCTCGCGACATTCGCCCTCTGCATCGGTCTCGGCTGGCTGACCGCCTGGGGAGTGCTCGCCGGACTGACCGAGGGCAGACGGGGCCTGGCCTTGCCGGATCCCTCCTACCCCCTGACGATCGGGGTCGCCCTCGCCCTCGCGGCCGGCTCGGTGCTCATCGTCTTCCGCACCGTGCGCGGCGACTCCTCGATCGGGGCGACCCGGTTCGAGTAGCCGAGCCGCCTAGACTGAGAGCATGGACGAGCGCTCGCGTGATTCGGAACTGGAAGCCACAATCGAGGAGCTGCTCAACGAGGCGGGGATCCACGAGCACCGGGGCCTCATCCGCCGCATCATCTCGACCGGCATCGGGCTGGGGCAGGACGGAACCACCCGTCTCAATCTGAAGATCAGCGCCGCCGCGCTCGAAGAGATGCGGGCCGCCTACCGCCTGTTCGCACCGTTCTCGGATGCGCCCAAAGTCACGATCTTCGGATCGGCGAGGATCCAGGACCATGATCCGCTCTGGGTGGAGGCGGAACAGGTCTCGCGTCGCCTCGCCGAGCGCGGCTGGATGGTCGTGACCGGAGCCGGTCCCGGCATCATGGAGGCGGCGGCGACCGGCGCCGGGCCCGAGCACTCGATCGGCATCTCGATCCGTCTGCCGTTCGAGCAGATCCCCGCACATCTGCACGCGTCGGGGGACCGGCTCGTCTCGATGAAGTACTTCTTCACCCGCAAGCTCATGCTCGTCAAGGAGTCGAGCGGGTTCGTGTGCCTCCCCGGGGGCTTCGGCACGATGGACGAGGTCTTCGAGCTGCTCACCCTGCAGCAGACCGGCAAGATGGTGCCCGTGCCGATCGTGCTGCTGGATCGCCCGGGCGGAGATTTCTGGAGAGGTTTCGGAGACTTCGTGACCGGGCACCTCGAACGGCTCGGCATGATCGCCCGCGGCGATCTCGACCGCCTGCTCATCACCGACTCCGCCGATGCAGCACTCGATGAGATCGTCGGGTTCTGGCACAACTACGATTCGCTGCGCTGGGTCGACGAGCGGCTGGTGCTGCGAGTGAAGCACGTGCCGAGCGACGCCGAGATCGACGGCTTGAACGAGCGCTTCGCCCACCTCGTCGAGAGCGGGCGAATCGAACGGAGCGAGCCGCTGCCGGTCGAGCGGGCCGACGGCGATGCGCTGGACCTCTCGCGCGTCGTGTTCGTGCCGAAGCAGCGCACCGTCGGCGAGCTGCACCGCGTCATCCGCGCGTTGAACGAGCTGCCGTCGGCGCAGGACTCGGCCGCCGCCCCCGAATAGCGGCTAAGGGCGGATCTTCTCCACTGCGGCCTCGATCCGTCGCACCCGCGTCTCGGGGCGCTTCGCGTCGAGGACGGCGTTCACATGCTCCTTGCGGTGCGTGTAGGGAAGCTTGTCGAAGGCGGCGCGCGCGCCGGGCACGGCTGCGAGGGCCGCCGCCAGATCCTCCGGCACCTCGACCTCCCGCGGCGCCTCGTCGAGCTCCACGAGGGCGTCGACCTCGTCGCCGATCTCGACGCCCAGCGCGGCTCGGTTCGCCTTCGAGATGCCGATCAGGTTCTCGCCGCCCATGCGGCCGAGACGCAGACGGGCGGATCTGCCGCCGATCGTGACGAGCACGGCGGCGCGGCTCCCGCCGCCGAGATCCTCGACCTGGGCATCGGTCAGCACGATGGCGGTCGCGGGTCCGTGCGGTTCGAGTGTGAGGCGGATGTGGAGGCTCATACCGGGATTCTTCCACGAGGCGGGTCCGTGCGGAACACCGCGTCGCATTCCTCGCATCCGACTGATCTGCTCGGTACACTTCATCAGGCGAACTGTGCGTCGCCGCGTTGATGCATCGCACCAAGGAGGCGGCGTGACGATGACCGGCTGGGTCCGCTCCCGGACCACGATGTATTCCGCCGCGACAGCGGTGCTCCTCCTCGCTTTCTCCCTCCTGCTCGTCGCGGACCTGGTGCTGAACAACGAGGCGCGCTTCGGCTTCACGGTCTCACTGGTCCTCGCCGTGCTCGCCATCCCTGCCGCCGGCTTCTGCCTGGTGATGGGGGATCGGCTCGGCCCCTGGCCGGCGGTGATCCTGGTCTTCTCGAACGCGCTGACGATCGTGCTCTTCTTCACCTATCTCGCGAAGCCGACCAGCGCGATCGGCAGTGTCGTCCAGATGCCCGTGCTGGCCCTCTATCTCGGCGCCTTCCTCACGCCGTGGCTCGCACGGTTCAGCCAGGCAGCCGTCTTCGTGATCCTCGTGCTGGCCGTGCTGTGGGATCCCCTGGACTCGCTCGACCAGCTCGACGGCGGCCGGAACGGCATCAACATCGTCATCTTCACCTGGCTGTGCCTCGAGGCCGGCATATTCGTGCAGAAGCGGTTCCGGGCGGAGACCAGATTCGACGAGCTGACCGGTGTCTACAACCGGCGGGGGCTCATCCACTTCTCCGATCTCGAGAGTGCGCGAGCGGAGCGCAGCGGGCTGCCGATCTGCGTCGCCGTCATCGATCTGGACGACTTCAAGGTGCTCAACGACACGGAGGGGCACGTCGCCGGAGACCGGGTGCTGCGCGAACTGACGAAGCAATGGAAGCTGCTGATGCGGGAATCCGACGTGATCTCGCGCGTGGGAGGCGACGAGTTCATCGTCCTGATGCCGGACACGCGCTTGGAGGGCGCCCGGCGCATGCTCGCCCGAGTGAACGAGGCGGCGGTGCATCCCTGGTCGTGGGGCGTCGTCGAGTGGAACACTGCGGACATCCTCTCCGTCGCCGTAGCGCACGCCGATGAGGAGATGTACCAGAACAAGCTCGCCCGCAGGCAGGCGCGGAGCGCCGTCTCGCCGGTGGACACGGCGAAGAACCGGGCCGGGCTCGCAGAGCCCGCTTCGGACGCCGCCTGAACCCGCCCTAGGCGGCGACGTACGCCGAGAGGTGCTCGCCGGTCAGCGTCGCGCGTCCGGCCACCAATTCGGCGGGGGTGCCCTCGAACACGACCCGTCCGCCCTGCTGGCCGGCGCCGGGCCCGATATCGATGATCCGATCGGCGTGCGCCATCACGGCCTGATGGTGCTCGATCACGATGACGCTCTTGCCCTGGTCGACCAGGCGATCCAGGAGCCCGAGCAGCTGCTCGACGTCGGCGAGGTGCAGACCCGTGGTCGGCTCGTCGAGCACGTAGACCTCCGCGTCCTCGAGCATGTGGATCGCGAGCTTGAGACGTTGGCGCTCGCCGCCGGAGAGCGTCGAGAGCGGCTGGCCCAGCGTGAGGTAGCCGAGGCCCACGTCGACGAGGCGCTCGAGGATCTTCGCGGCCTTGGGCACCTTCGATTCGCCGGTCGAGAAGAAGTCCCGGGCTTCGGCCATGGAGAGATCCAGTACCTCGGCGATGTTCTTGCCGCCGAGCGCGTAGTCGAGCACGGCCGCGTCGAAGCGCTTGCCCTCGCACACCTCGCAGACGCTCTCGACGGTGGCCATCATGCCGAGATCGGTGTAGATCATGCCGGCACCCTTGCATTCGGGGCAGGCGCCCTCTGAATTCGCGCTGAAGAGTGCGGGCTTCACGCCGTTGGCCTTCGCGAATGCGGTCCGCACCGGATCCAGCAGGCCCGTGTAGGTGGCGGGATTCGAGCGGCGCGAGCCCCTGATCGCACCCTGGTCGACGGCGACGACGCCCTCGCGCTTGGAGACATATCCGTGGATGAGCGAGCTCTTGCCCGAGCCGGCCACGCCGGTCACGACGCAGAGCACCCCGAGGGGCACGTCGACGTCCACGCTCTGAAGGTTGTGCAGATCCGCCCCGCGCACCTCGATCGCGCCGTTCGGTTCGCGCACCGCGTCCTTGAGCCGAGCCCGATCGTCGAGGTGTCTGCCGGTCAGGGTGCCCGAGGCGCGCAGCCCGTCGATGCTGCCCTCGAAGCAGATCTCGCCGCCGTTCACGCCGGCGCCCGGGCCCAGGTCGACGACGTGATCCGCGATGGCGATCATCTCGGGCTTGTGCTCGACCACGAGCACCGTATTGCCCTTGTCCCGCAACTTGATCAGCAGCTGGTTCATCCGCTGGATGTCATGGGGATGGAGCCCGATCGACGGCTCGTCGAAGACGTAGGTGGCGTCGGTGATGGGGGAGCCGAGGTGCCGGATCATCTTCGTCCGCTGCGACTCGCCGCCCGAGAGCGTGCCGGTCGAGCGATCCAGCGAGAGATAGCCGAGCCCGATCTGCACGAACGCGTCGAGGGTGTCCGCGAGTTTGGCGACCAGCGGGGCCATGCCCGGGTCGTCGATGCCGCGCACCCACTCGGCGACGTCGGAGATCTGCATCTCGCAGATGTCGGCGATCGAAAGGCCGCGGATCTTCGAGGAGCGGGCCGTCTCGTTGAGTCGCGTACCGGAGCAGTCCGGGCACGTGTGGAAGACGATCGCGCGATCGACGAATGCGCGGATGTGCGGCTGCATGGCCTCGCGATCCTTCGAGAGCATCGACTTCTGGATTCGGGGGATCAGCCCCTCGTAGGTGAGGTTGACGCCTTCGACCTTCACCTTGGTCGGCTCCTTGTAGAGCAGCGCGTCGAGCTCCTTGTCGGTGTAGTCGCGGATCGGCTTCTCCATGTCGAAGAGATCGCCGAAGATCCGCCCCCACCAGCCGTCCATGCTGTAGCCGGGGATCTTGAGCGCGCCGCCGCCGAGCGACTTGTCGGCATCGTAGAGCTCGTCGAGGTCGAAGTCGCTCACGGATCCGCGGCCCTCGCACTTGACGCACATGCCGCCGAGGATCTCGAAGCTGCGCCGCTCCTTGACCGTTCGCCCGGCCTTCTCGATGGTGACGGCGCCGGCGCCGCTGATCGAGGCGATGTTGAAGGAGAACGCGTTGGGGCCGCCGATCTGCGGGGAGCCGAGGCGCGAGAAGACGATCCGCAGCATCGCGTTCACGTCGGTCGCGGTGCCCACGGTCGAGCGCGGGTTCGCCCCCATCCGCTCCTGATCGACCGTGATGGCCGTGGTGAGGCCCTCGAGCACGTCGACGTCGGGGCGCGACTGCGAGGGCATGAACCCCTGCACGAAGGCGCTGTAGGTCTCATTGATGAGGCGCTGCGACTCGGCTGCGATCGTGCCGAAGACCAGCGAGCTCTTGCCGGAGCCGGAGACGCCGGTGAATGCGGTCAGCCGCCGCTTCGGGATGTCGACGCTCACGTCCTTGAGGTTGTGCTCCCGCGCGCCGGAGACGCGGATGCTGTCGTGCGAGTCGGCGGGATGCGTGGCTGCGTTGCTCATGGGGAACAGGCTAGCGCGGGCCTCCGACATCGATCTTCTCCGATCCTGATCGAATGGGCACGGGCCCGGGGGGCGGCGACGCTTCTCCGATCGCCTACCCTGGGACGATGGAGATCGCGAGCACCGTCGACCGGGTGCGGACCGTGCACCTGCTTGCGGCGGTGCTCGTCGTCCTCGCGGCGCCGGCCTTCTTCGTCGCCGAGCTGCCGTGGCTCGGCTGGCTGCTGCTCGTCACCGGGCTCGCGGTCGCATGCGCGGTCGAGCGTGGCGGTGCGATCCCGAACCGCGGCCCGCGATCACCCCACCGGCCCGATCCCTCGCTCACGCGCGACCTCTCGCTGATCGCCGTCGGGCTCGGTATCGTCCGCACGATCCCGCTCGCCGCCGAGCTCGACAATCCGGCGATGATCCGCTTCACGCTCGCGCTGGGCGGTGCGGTGATCGTGCCGTACCTGATCTCGCGCTTCGCATATCGGGACCGTGCCACCGGATTCCCCTGGCTGGGCGGCGGCCGCTGGGGACGCCTGCACTGGACCTGGCTCGGCTCGGTCATCGTGCTCGCGTGGCTGATCCTGCCGTTCTACTTCATCTCGTCCGGGGTGTATCGGAATTGGCCGGCCGTCGACTCGCCCGAGCTCATCGCGCGGCTCTTCGTCGGCGTCGGCGCAGTCGGCATCTGGGACGAACTCTTCTTCATCTGTACCGTGTTCGCGGTGCTGCTCCGCCACTTCCCGGCCTGGCTCGCGAACGTGCTGCAGTCGGTGGTCTTCGTGTCGTTCCTGTGGGAGCTCGGCTACCGGGCGTGGGGGCCGCTCCTCACGATCCCCTTCGCGCTCGTGCAGGGCTACATCTTCCTGCGCACGAAGTCGCTCGGCTACGTCGTGACCGTGCACCTGCTCTTCGACGCGATCGTCTTCGCGGTGCTGGTGAACGCGCACAACCCCGAGCTGTTCGCGATCTTCCCGACCGTGCCGTGAGCCGCCGCCCGGAGCCTCGGGCCGGGCCGGGACGGATCATGCCGGATCAGGGCAGGATCGCGGCCAACCGGTGCACCGCGAACTCGTAGCCCTGGATCCCGGCGCCCGCGATCACGAACGCCGCGATGGGGGAGACGTAGGAGTGGTGGCGGAACTCCTCGCGCGCGTGCACGTTGCTGAGGTGCACCTCGGCGACCGGCAGCGCCACCCCCGCGAGCGCGTCCCGCAGTGCGATCGAGGTGTGCGTGAAAGCGCCCGGGTTGATCACGATCGCCTCGCAGTCGGTGCGGGCGGAGTGGATCGCGTCGATCAGGACTCCCTCGTGGTTGCTCTGCACCGCGCGGACCTCGAAGCCCAGGCCGGCCGCGGTCTCCGTTGCGAGCGCCACGACGTCCTCGAGCGTGTCCGAGCCGTAGACGCCGGGCTCGCGCACCCCGAGCAGATTCAGGTTCGGGCCGTTGACCAGCAGGATCCGTCGCGTCATGCGGATACTCCCTCTCGTGCGTTCGCGGCGAGCAGCCGCATCTCCATCGTAGCCGCGAGCAGGAACCCGAGCCGGCGGGCTCAGCGCAGATTCCGGCGAACGCGACGCGTCCACTTCGAAAGATCTGCGCGGCTCAGCACCGTGGCGAGCGCGCCGGCGGCGAGGATCGTGAGTGCGATCCCGAGGCACACGAGAGCGATCGATCCGGCGCCGTTCTCGGGATTGAGGAAGGGATAGGGCACCCAGCCGTCCGTCGCACCGCGGATCAGGACGACGACGATCCACACCGCGGGATAGACCAGCACCAGCCAGAGCTGCCGCCAGGCCAGCGCGGGGCGATCCGCGACGAGCAGCCAATCCACGGCGATGACGACCGGGGAGAGGTAGTGCAGGACCCAGTTCGCCCAGGGTTCCGTCACTCCGCCCTCCGCACCCAGCGGGGCGAGCAGCGTGACGTAGACGACGCCCACCACCATGAGATAGGCCGTCGTCGCGCCTCGGAAGGACGGGAGCCAGCCCGGGGCCGGGCCGCCGCGCACCAGCACGACCGCCGAGACGGTGAATGCGACGATGCCGAGCAGGTTGCTCTGGATCGTGAAGAAGCCGAAGAAGTTGAACGGGTTCGGGGGTGCACCTCGATGCTGAGCCGAAAGCACATAGGTCGAGACGATCGCGGCGAGCATCGCCGCGGCCATCGCGAATCTGAGCGCGGCGATCCCCATCCTCATGCGAGCGTCACCCATGGCCACAGCGTACATGGACGCCGCCGGATCGTGCCCTAGGCTGTCGGGGTGACTGAGACGCCCCAGCAGCCGTTGCCGCCGAAGAGCTTCGACCCGCGGACGTTCCGCGCCAAGCCCGTCTCCTTCGTCCGCCGGAGCGGCCGGATGACGCCGTCGCAGGAGCGGGCCTGGGAGGATCTCGGCCCGCGCTTCCTCTACGAGCTGCCGCGCGGCCACGCGGCCACCAGCGTCGCGGATCACGCGAGCCTCGAGCCGGCCGTCGTCTTCGGGCGGGAGGCGCCGCTCGTCGTCGAGGTCGGATCGGGCCAGGGGCACGCGATCGTGCACGCCGCCTCCGAGCACCGGGATCGGGACTTCATCGCGATCGAGGTGTTCCGCGCCGGGCTCGCGCGCACGATGATCCGCGCCGAGTGGGCGGACACGACGAACCTGCGCCTGATCGAGGCGAACGCGCCCGAGGTGCTCGAGCAGGCGCTGCCCGCCGGCTCGGTCGACGAGCTCTGGGTGTTCTTCCCGGATCCCTGGGCCAAGGCGCGGCACACGAAACGGCGCCTCGTGTCGGAGGACTTCGCCGGGATCGCGGCGCGCTCGTTGCGCCCGGCGACGGCCGAGCTGCCCGGCGGCGTGCTGCGCCTCGCGACCGACTGGGAGGACTACGCCGAGCAGATGCGCGAGGTGATGGATGCCGCTCCCGGCTTCGCCCGCGACTTCTCGGGGGATTGGGCGCCGCGCTTCGACGGGCGGGTGCTCACCGCCTTCGAGCAGAAGGGCATCGACAAGGGCCGCACGATCCGGGATCTGAGCTACCGACGCGTCTGAGCCCGCCGATCTCAGAGCGTCGCGTACGCCGCGTCGATCTCCGTCAGCAGCTCCCCGGCCAGGCCCGGCGCCGCCGCGATCAGCATCGGCTCGCCCGCAGGCAGGTCGCCCCGGCCGAGTACCAGCGCCCCCGCCTCCCGGGCGATGAGCGCCCCTGCCGCGTAGTCCCAGGGCTGCAATCCGCGCTCGTAGTAGGCGTCGACCCGGCCGGCGGCCACGAGGCAGAGATCGGTGGCGGCCGACCCCATTCGTCGGATGTCGCGCACGCGCGGGATCAGCCGGCGCACGACCTCGGCCTGCTCCGTGCGCCGCTCGACGGTGTAGCCGAAGCCCGTGGCGACGAGCGCCGTCGCAAGCGGCGTCTCGCGCGGCCCCTCGAGCCCGGCCGGCCCCAGCGTCTGTCCGTTCAGCCGGGCGCCGCCGCCCTCCCAGGCGACGAAGAGCTGATCCGTGACCGGGAGGTGCACGGCACCGGCGACCGCACGGCGGCCGTCGGCCATGGTGCCCGTTCCGCCGTCGGCGACGGTCGCGGCGACGCTCACGGCGTATGCGGGCAGGTCGTAGAGGTAGTTCACCGTGCCGTCGATCGGATCCACCACCCAGGTGATCCCGGTCGTGCCGTCGACGCTCGCGCCCTCCTCGCCCAGGATCCCGTCCTCCGGCCGCAGTTCGCGCAGGCCCAGCGTCAGCAGTCGCTCCGCCTTTCGGTCCGCCGCGGTCACCACGTCGTTGATGCTCGACTTCGTGGCGGCCACGTCGACGC
>CAMFIY010000081.1 GCA_945952575.1 uncultured Leucobacter sp. | reverse complement strand
TGGCATCGTAGTTCCATCCTTGTATAAAGATCGGAACTCAAACCAGGCCAATTCAAAGAACCCGGCGAGTCTCTACCGGATTACACGATCAGCACACCCGTTGAGGACCAAAGGGTCGATGATCCAGATAACCGGAACCAGGTCGGCCAGATCGGGAACAACTCTCGCTACTCGGCGCTTCGTCGCATCTGGCGATAGCTGCCCGGGGTGAGGCCGACGTACTGGCGGAAGAGCTCGGTGCCATGTCCGCGGCTATGCCACCCCACCCGGTGCATTGCCGCCGTCACAGAAAGGTCGGTCTCTCGCAGGTACTTGGCCAGGAGTTCCGCACGAATCATCGTGAGGTACGCCAGCGGTGTCTTACCGTAGGCATCCACGAACACACTGCTGAGCCGAGACGATGAAAGATGCGCCTCGGCGGCGAGCTCGCCCAGCGTCCAACGCTGTTCGGGTTTGTTGCGCAACAACTCCGCGGCCTTGCGCACCTCGACTCGTAACGGCGCGAACCTGCGATCCCGTGGCAACGTAGCTCGAGTGTGCGCCCGCTGCGTCTCCGAGAGCCGTACCGGCGAAACCTTGATGAGCGGGCAAACCACATGCGCGATTGAGAACCAGAGTGCCTGCATCCGGAAGAAGTGCCGGGCGAAACCCCCGTCGATGCTCAACTCGACCAGTTCATCCAGCCAGGGCATTAGCGTTCCTGCGCGAGCTTCACCCAAGCTTAGAACCTGCGCCGGCTCGGTATAGATGTTGTCTGCGAAACTCTGCGCATCGAGGCGATCCCGAATGAAGCCGGAGTATTGCCAACGCACCTGATCAAGCACGTAGTCGGTGTCGAGGTAGACAGTCGAGACGGTGACGTGCTTCTCGGGCTGAGAACCGCATAGGACGTTCGCACCGAGGAGGATCACATCACCGACCTTGACTGGCTGCTGTCCGAACTCGCTGAACACGGTCGCCGATCCATCGCGCACAACGATCACCGTGACACAGTCGTACCTGACCGGGTCAACTGACCGGTGAATCGTTCGGGTACGGGCCAGCAAAGGCGCATACGGTGTTATCTCCCCCGCGGGGACTAATCCGTTCACTCTGACCGTGCCATAGCGTCTTCAAGACCAACTCGTGATGACTGTCGCCAGCGCCGACGATGCCGCTGACGCAGGTCAGATCCGGTAGCCGGTCACGGTTCTCATCACGATCATCCGGCCATCTCGTCTTGAGACCGCACTTGATCCGGCAGTCGGAGTCGTTTGAGGAGCAGGGCGTTGACTGCGACGATGACGCTGGAGCCGGACATGCTGATCGCCGCGATTTCCGGGGTGAGCATGATCCCGAACCTCGGGTAGAACACACCGGCGGCGATGGGCAGCGCGATGGCGTTGTAGCCGATGGCCCAGCCGAGGTTCTGCCGCATCTTGCGCAGGGTGCCCTTGCCGATCCGCAGCGCGACGGGCACGTCGAGTGGGTCGGAGCGCATGAGAACGACGTCGGCGGTTTCGATCGCGACGTCGGTGCCGGCGCCGATCGCGATGCCGAGGTCGGCCTGGGCGAGAGCGGGGGCGTCGTTGACGCCATCGCCGACCATCGCGACCTTCTTCCCAGCTGTCTGCAGTTCGGCGATCTTGGCGGATTTGTCTTCGGGCAGCACGTCGGCGATCACGGTGTCGATGCCCAGCAGCGAGGCGATGCGTTGCGCGGTGGGCTGGTTGTCGCCGGTCAGCATGACGGCCTCGATACCGGCTTCGTGGAGGGCGTCGATCGCGGCTTTCGCGGTCTCGCGGGGTGCGTCGGCCAGTGCGATCACTCCGCCGATGTCGCCGTCGATGGCGAACATGATCGCGGTGCGCCCGCTTGCCGCGAGGGTTTCCCGTGCGGCGTCGATCTGGCTGGTGTCGATTCGCTCCTGGGCCATCAGCCGGGTGTTGCCGAGCACGACCCGATGTCCGTCGACGGTCGCGACCGCGCCCTGCCCGGTGATGTTGCGGAACGCGGTCGTAACGCGGCGTGGGATGTCGCGGGCGTCGGCGTAGGCGACGATTGCCTTCGCCAGCGGGTGCTCCGATTCTCGCTCGGCGGCCACGACGAACGACAGCAGGTCCAGGTCGTCGGTGCCGACCGCGAGATAGGCGGTGACTTCGGGCTCGCCCTTGGTGAGCGTGCCGGTCTTGTCGAACACCACGGTGTCGATCCGGGCGGCGGTCTCGATGCCGGTGGCGTTCTTGAACAGCACCCCGCGTTTCGCGCCCAATCCGGTGCCGACCATGATCGCGGTCGGAGTGGCGAGGCCGAGTGCGTCGGGGCAGGTGATGACGACCACGGTGATCGCGAACAGGATCGCCATCGGTACCTCCGCTCCGGCGAGGAACCAAACCAGGAATGTGAGAGTGCCGCCGATCAGGGCGACCAGGACCAGCCAGAACGCGGCCCGGTCCGCGAGCCGCTGACCGGGAGCCTTGGAGTTCTGCGCCTCCTGCACCAGTTTCACGATCTGCGCCAGCGCAGTATCGGCACCGACCTTCGTCGCCCTCACGCGAAGCGTGCCGACCGTGTTCACCGTCGCACCGATCACCGCCGAGCCGGGCGTCTTCTCGATCGGCATCGACTCGCCGGTGACCATCGACTCATCGACCTCCGACGTGCCGTCCACGACCTCCCCATCGGTCGGGACCTTCGCGCCTGGCCGCACGAGCAGCAGATCACCGGGAACGACCTCGGCGGTGGGGATTTCGACCTCGTTGCCGTCGCGGATCACGACCGCGCGGGCCGGGGCGAGTTCCAGCAGTCGGCGGATGGCGTCGTTCGCGCCGCCGCGGGCGCGCATCTCGACCCAGTGGCCGAGAAGTACGAAGGTGGCGAGCACGCTGGCGGCTTCGTAGAACACCTCGCCGCCGCCGGTCAGGGTGATGGCGAGGCTGTAGAGCCAGCCCGCGCCGACACCGACCGCGACCAGCACCATCATGTCCAGCGTCTTCGCGCGCAGCGCCCGGTAGGCGCCGTCGAAGAAGATCCAGGCCGCGTAGAAGATGACCGGCAGCGACAGGATCAGGGAGAACACGTCGTCGCGGAGCCCGAACGGTGCCGGGACGGTGAAGCCGATGACCTCCCGGCCGATCGGAGACCACAAGGTGATCGGGATGGACAGGATCAGCGCGACCAGGAAACGGTTGCGCATGTCTCGGATCATCGCGTCCATCGACATGCCGCCGTGGTGGCCGCCGTGCCCCATCACATCCTGCGCGGTCGCCGGTGCCGAGTCGCCATGCGCGTGAGCCGGCTCCGGCGAGGCCAGCGCCATGTCGTGGCCGGCATGGGCGGAGTGATCGTGCCCCGTGTCGCCGGTTGCTCCGTGGTGGTGATGTTGCGGCGCGCTGTCGTGGGGGGAGGGAGGGGCCGTCGAGCGCGAGGCGTGCGGCTCGTCACTGGGGTGGCAGACGTGCTGCGGCACGGACTGTCCGGCACAGTGGAATCCGCACTCGGTGATCCAGGCGCGGAGCTGCTGGACAGATGTCAGCTCGGGGTCGTAGGTGACATTCGCGGTCTGCGCGACCGGGTTCATCTCGACGGCGGCCACTCCGGGCTGTCGCCCCAGGGTCTTCTCGGCGAGCTGTGAGGAGGAGGCCCAATGCAGACCTGCCACCTGTAGGACGACGGTGTTCATCTTCTTGTTCATGGCGTTTCCTATGACTGGTGTTCAGCCCAGCCCTACAGGGCGGGCAGGATGGTGGTGGCCTGGTCGCCGTCGAGGGCGACGATGCCGCGGTCGTCCACGAGATAGACGACACCTGACGGGGCAAGACCGAGAGCTGCGACGGTGCCTTCCGCGGTTCCGATCGGCGTCCACGCCGCCTGGCCGCTGCGTCGCCAGAGCTGCCCATCGGTATCGACACCGACTAGCTGGTCGCCGGCCGCTTCGAGCAGGTACAGCGTGGGTGCATCAGCGACCAGTCCGAAGGCAGCAGCGTTGTCCTGGCTGGCGAACAGCCCGCTTGGGGTGGCCGCATAGACCGTGCTGTCTGCGGTGACCGCAAGATCAGCGGCGGTTATCTCGCTGCCAGCCGTCCAGGTGTTTCCGGCGTCGCCGCTGATCTGTAGCGCGGGACTGCTCGACCCGATCCCATACACCTGCCCATCGGGGCCGGCGGTCAGGACGTGGAAGTCCTCCTCGCTCGTGAACGCGACCGGCTCCCAGTTCTGCCCGGCGTCCTCGCTGCGGATGATGCCGAGATTCGGTGACCCCAATTCCGAAGGCGTGTTCATGCCGGGATGCCCGGAGGCGATCAGAGCGCCGTCCGTGAGGGTCAGGCCCATCACGTCGAAGTCGTAGCCACCCAACGGACCTTGGACGGAGCCTTCGGCATCAACTCGGTACAGGCCCATATGGGTGCCGACGAGGATCGTGGTACCGGCCTCGGGCACCACAGCATGAATGTGCCCGAACTCGACCGGAGTCTGCGCCGCTGGGGGCGGCGTGGAGGAGGCACCACAGCCAGCCAGCACTGTGACAGCAGCCACGGCGGCAGCGAGCGCGACGAGCGCGCGGCGAGGTGAGGAACGAAGGCGAGAAGTGAACATCAGAGTGGCCTTTCGGGAGAGCAGGACGATGACAGATTTGGCCGATGGGTAGGTGAAGGAAGCCGGCCGCGAAACGCGGAGAACCGGTGTCAAGAGCAGCGGCAGGACGGTGGGGAGCCCGCACCAACGGTGGTCGGGCTCCCACGCCCGCTCCTATCGAGGATGGCTAGAGGCTGTCCAGAATCTCTTGCATCGTGGTGACCTCGGCCTTCTGGCCGTCGATGACCTGCTGCGCCAGTTCCAGCACATCCGGGTTCTGCCCGTTGGACAGCTCCATCTCGGCCATCATGATCGCGCCGTTGTGGTGCTCGATCATGCCTTGCAGGAACAGCCGGGTCGCCTCGACGCCCGTGGCCGATTCCAGCGCGGTCATGCTGTCGTCGGACATCATGCCGCCGCCATGATCCATTCCCTCCATGCCGCCCATCGACGAGTCATCGGCGGAGATGCCCCAGTCCTCGAGCCAGTCCTGCATGGTCTCGATCTCGGGGCCCTGGGCATCCTTGATCTGCTGGGCGAGCTCGATCACTCGCTCGTCGATGCCGTCCTTGGCGAGCAGCATGTCGGCCATCTCGATGGCCTGTTGGTGGTGCGGGATCATCATCGTCACGAACGTCTGGTCGGCGGCATTGAACTCCGCGTCGGACTCGGCGGGAGTCGACGACGAGCTGGATCCGTGATCCATGCCGGCCATCCCGCCCGACGTTCCGCTCGGGGAGCAGCCGGTCAGCAGGAGGGCGGTGGACAGCGCGGCTGAAGCCAGCGCCAGTGTGCGAATACGCATCAGTGTGCGTCCTTTCGGTTCAGTCAACATTGGGAGATTCGCGCCCCAGGCAGAGCGCAGCCACGCTCCGGCAATCGTGGCCGGAGCGAGCGCAAATCAGGTGCGACTGATTGAGAGGATGATGAGAGACGGCGGACGGGGGCGCGGCAAAACGCCGCCCGCAAGCGGCAAAGAGCGGATCGCGAGGACGAGAGAGTGCCAGGAATATCCCAGCATGAGCGGTATGAGCAGCAGTATGAAGCCCGCCAGCAGCGCGAGCACGCACCCCACCATCAACATGACGTGGCTGGGGGCCGGATCCTCGCACGAGCCAGGACAGTGGGCGTCTCCAGCCGGTGCCAGCGGCGCGGCAGTAGCACCCGTAGCATGCCTGTCCGAATCGGCAGCCGGCAGCTCGCCGCCGATCATGCCAGCACCGATGGCCTCGTGGTCACTCGCCATGAGCGCGGCCGGGGATCTTACGCGTTGAGATCTCTGCGCGCGCCGGATCATTAGCACATGCATGCCGAGCAGCCCCACCAGCACCAAGGCGAGCAGGCCGAAGATAAGCAGACGGCGGCGTGGCGCGTCGCCGCGCGGCACTCCACGTCCGGTCTGCATCGTTGTCTCCTCTTCTCCATCCCCGTGCCGCGCTGGATCCGCAGATCAGGCATGTCCTGCGTTCTACGCTAAAGCATTTCCGGCGTTCCTCGCTGAGAACCACGGCCGGGTCGAACCGTGCGACAGCCGGCGGATCGGTTGATTCGCAGCCGTCGCCGCCGGCCGCGTCGTACACACCTGCACCCTATCCATCGTCTTCATGCTGCTGCTCGGCCTCGCCGTCGCCGTCGTGATCCAGATTATCGGCGCCCTGCTCGTGCTTTCCCTCCTCGTCACCCCGGCGGCGGCGCTGCGCGTGTCAGCCTCCCCGGTCGTCGTACCCCTGCTCAGCATCGTATTCGCGGTAACCGCGAGCGTGGGCGGCATCCTCCTGGCCCTGGGCAGTGCCTTCCCGATCAGCCCGTACTTCACCACGATCTCATTCCTCATCTACCTCGCCTGCCGTCTCTCTGCGCGCGCATGCCGCTCGAGGGCGGTGTCCGCCGCCGCGTAGGAACCGCGCGGAGAGGGGCGGCCGAGTCGCCGCGACGAGGTGACGGGGTGAGTCTGGCGGCGGCTCAGGAGTACATGGTATGGTAACGAAACCATAACGAAAGGGGGCTGGTGTGCGAGATTTGCTGAACCGTGCAGCCACGCGTTCCCTTTTCCAGAGCGCCGGAACGGTGTTCGCGATCGTGCTGATGCTCGTCTTTGGCCTGGTCGCGATGCACTCCCTGTCTGGTAGCACGACCGCGCACGACGCGCCCGTGCCTGCGAGCACGGTAACCGCCGACGATACCGCGCACGCGGTAGAGGCGGGTGCCCTCGCCGGCCCGGTGAGCGGGGCAGCGGTCGACTGCGACGCGAGCTGCGCGCACGGCACGGCCCCCGGTCACGGGCACCTAGGCATGCTCATGCTGTGCATGCTGGCCCTGTTGACCGGGCTACTCTTCCTGCTCCGGCCCGCCTTATTCCGCCTCTCCCGCGCCGCCGCGCAGTCCGCCGGCTGGCTGACCCGCGCACGGCCCGCACCGCCGGTGGCCCGTCCGCCGTCGCTATTCGCGCTGTCGATCAGCCGCACCTGAAACCAGGCCCCCGGCACGAGCTTGCACACGTACCCCGGCAGTCAGCCGCGGCGAGCGATGCGGCAGATCGACTGACGCCCGAACTCGTCCTGGCGGTCAAGCTGCCCGACGCCGACCCTGACCGAGGACCTGCACGCTGAGCGTGCTTCGCTCGTGTCGCGACAGTACGGCGTCCAAGGCCATCCGGCCGGCATGGGCAACTCGATCACAGGCCCACCCCGCCGGTGCGCGTGCATGTCGCTCGTGTCCTCCGAGCAACTGCGGTGCTGCGTGCCGCAGCCTCGGACCTTTCGTATCCCCTGGCCACCGACCCATGGAACAGTTATGCATTCACGTCGAAACCCGTTCAAGAACCCAGCCGTCTTCATCCCCAGCACCCTCGTCCTGAGCATCCCGGTCGCGATCGGCAACTACTACGTCATCGGGGGGATCTTCGCATGAACACCCAGCAGGTCTATCTCACCCCCATGCCGTCATTCGACTTCCTCTCGGGCGGCACTGGCGGCGGCGCGCGCCACCGACGGGCACGGCGCAGCTTCATCGCCACCGCGACTGCGGCGCTCAGCGTGGCCGGCCTGATGAGCCCCGTTGTCTTCCCCACCCCGTTCGCCCCGGTGCCGGGGGCCGCGGCCGCAGAGCTCCCCGCGCAGCAGCTCGTGAGCGGCCCTGCCGCATTCGAGGCCGCGGGCCTGGACGCGATCGGCGCGGTCGAAGTGCAGGCCGCCCCCGTCGCGCCGCAGCGCGTGAACGCCGAGCAGGGCCTCGTCGATCCCTCACGGCTGACCGATACGAAACTGCGCTACCCCTTCGACCAGACCATGCCCCTCACCGACGGCTTCGGCTACCGCACCGTCCCTGTGGAGCAGTTCCACGATGCCCAGGACATCGCCGCCGCCAACGGCACGCCGATTCGTATCATCGGTGACGGGGTGGTCGTGGAAGCGGGCTGGGCGAACGACGGCTGCGGCTTCTCGCTCAAGGTGCAGCACCTCGTGGACGGGCAAGACCTCACCAGCAGGTACTGCCATATGGAAGGCGAGTCTCACGCCTACCAGGTCGGCGACCGGGTGCGCAGTGGCGACGAGGCGGGACGGGTGGGCAACACCGGCCTGTCCTTCGGCGCGCACCTGCACCTCGCACTGCGCCTGAACGGTGAGCCCATCGACCCGCTTCCCTTCATCGAAGCGAACGCGCAATGACCCCCGCCCCGTACCCCCGCACCTCGTCGACCCCGGAAAGGCCTCGGATGACCGTCTCCCTGAATCGCCGCCAGTTCCTCGCCGCCAGCACGTTGACCCTCGCCGCCGTGGGCCTGGCCGCCTGCACTCCCCGGCAGGGCTCCGCGTTCCTCTCGCCCACGGCGGACGCGGTCGATGCGGCCGAGGCGGGCCGCCTGACCACCGGGGCGACGATCGAACGCGCGCTCACCGCAGAGCCCGTCACGCTGGATCTCGCCGGGCAGACCGTCAAGACCTGGGGGTACCGGGGCGCCTCAGCCGCGGAGCCGATCCGCGGCAATGTCGGCGACCTGCTCCGCGTGACGCTCACCAACGACCTGCCCGATGCGACCACCGTGCACTGGCACGGCCTCGCTCTGCGCAACGATATGGACGGGGTGCCGGGGCTGACGCAGTCCGCGATCGACGCCGGCGACACGTTCACCTATGAGTTCGCGCTGCCGCACGCGGGCACCTACTGGTTCCACCCGCATGTGGGCACGCAGCTCGACCGGGGCTTGTACGCGCCGCTCATCATCGACGACCCCCGTGAGCGGGCCGACTACGACCGGGAATGGGTGATCGTGCTCGACGACTGGCTCGACGGCGTCACGGCCACCCCCGACGACGTGTTCGCGGAGCTCAGCCGCGGCATGGGCGGTATGGGCGGGATGGACCACGGCGGCATGCCGATGCGGATGGGCAACACCCTCATGGGTGCCACCTCCGACCTCCTCGGCGGCGACGCGGGAGACGTCTACTATCCGCTCTACCTCATCAACGGGCGCCCCCGGCTCGATCCCGAGACCTTCACCGCGAAACCGGGGGAGCGGATCCGGCTCAGGATCATCAACGCCGGCGGTGACACCGCGTTCCGGTTCGGCGTCACCGGGCACCTCCTCACGATCACCCACACGGACGGCTACCCCGTGGCACCGCACGAGGCGGAGAGCGTCGTGATCGGGATGGGGGAACGCTACGACGCGATCATCACCGCCGGCGACGGCGTGTTCGCCGTCATCGCCGAGGCGCTCGGCAAAGTCGACCAGGCCGTCGCGATCCTCTCCACCGGGGCCGGTTCCCCGCCCCCGGCAGGCACCGCTCTCCCGCAGACCCGCACCCCCACGATCGCCGCCGATCTGACGGCAGCGGATGACGTGGCGCTGGCCTCCAAGCGCGCGGATCGCACGATTGCCCTCGAGCTCACGGGCAGTATGGAGGAGTACGACTGGGCGATCAACGGCTCCCGCATGAACATGGACGACCCCCTCCGCGACGCCCTCGCGATCAGCGAGGGGGAGCGGGTCGCGCTCACCATCACGAACTCGACCACGATGTGGCATCCCATGCATCTGCACGGCCACACCTACCAACACCCCGACGGCGGCCCCCGCAAGGACACCTCGATCGTGCTTCCCGGCCAGACGCTCCGCCTCGAGTTCGACGCGGACAACCCCGGCCAGTGGCTCACTCATTGCCACAACCTCTACCACGGCGAAGCCGGGATGATGGCGACCATCGCCTACCGGCAGTAGCCCCACTCGCAGCGAGAAATCACACCCCCTCATGAAGACTCACCCGCCTGCTGGCATACCGGGCCCCGATCCCGCATACCGTCGCCATCGCCGCTTCGTGCGACTGGGCCAACTGCTCATGGTGCTCGGAACGGCGATCCTCATCGTGCACTGGCTCGCCCACCTCGAAGCCTTCGGCCCCGCCCAGCCCGAGGGTTGGATCGATCTCGCAGCCGGCTACCCGATGGGCGCTTTGCTCCTCATCGCCGGCGGCATCCTCGCCGGCCGCACCGCCCCCTGACTCCATCCGGGCTATACCTGGGCGGTGCGGGATGAGTCAAAGTGAATTGGCCTGGTGAGTGTTCCGACCGGTTTTCCTGTCAGCCGGTCGGTGA
>CAMFIY010000080.1 GCA_945952575.1 uncultured Leucobacter sp. | reverse complement strand
GCCAGGATGAGCGTCGGCAGGAAGAATGAGTGATCGACCAGCTTCGTGCCGAGCTTCGTGCTGCCCGAGGTGTCGAAGTTGGCCGCCGCGATCTGCGAGCCGTTGGTGGGCAGCAGATAGATGCCGGCGAACGCGCCCGCCCACATCCCGGTGAGCAGGCCCAGCGGGATCCCCGCGGCGAGACCGATCGGCACGATGGTGCGGGTCGCCGTCGACTGGCTGGTCGTGAGCACGCAGACCAGGAAGACGCCCAACGCGAAGATCCACGGCGCGGCCGTCACGAGTCCGCCGACGCCCTCGGCGATGAGCGCGGTGTGCGCGGAGAGGAACGTGTCGGTGAGCCACGCGAGGCCGAAGAGTGCGATCGCGGAGACCATGCCCGCCCGGAACACCGTCATCGTCGGGATCTCGGCCACCTTCGGCCGCGAGACCAGCAGGATCACGGTACCCGCGACGAACATGACGATCTCGATGATCGGTGTCATCGACACCGGATCTCCGGCTCCGTCGAGGGGTCGCAGTCCCTTGAACAGGCCAAAGGCGACGATCACCGCGACACCGAGCAGGAAGATGATCGCTGCGTTCCGTCCCGCCGAGGTGACGGTGACCTGAGCTTTGACCTCCGTCGCGCCCTTCTGGGGAGCGGGGATGTCGCCCGCGGCGATCTTCGCCTGGATCTCCGGATCGTCGTCGATGTCCTTGCCCAGGCGGTTCACGAAGACGCTCGAGATCACGATGCCGACCACCGCGGCCGGGATCGTGACCTTGAGGATGTCGATGAGTTCGAAGTCCCAGGGCGCCGTATCGGTGAGCGTCACCATGGCCGCCATCGCGGCCGAGACCGGGCTGCAGGCGAGTGCGACCCCCGTCGCGACGACGGAGAGCGAGAGCGGCCGTGACGGCCGGATCCCGTTGCGATAGGCGAGATCCTGGATCACCGGCAGCAGAGGGTAGAGAATGTTCGAGGTGCCGGCGCCGACGGAGAAGAGGAAGGACACGAGCGGCGCGACGAGGGTGATCTGCTTCGGGCTGCGCGCGATGAGCTTCGCCGCGATCGACACCATCCAGTCGATGCCGCCCGCCGATTGCATCATCGACGAGGCGAGCACGACCGAGAGGACGATCAACAAGGCGTCGACGGGCGGCGAACCGGGCGGGAGGCGGAACACGAGGACGAGGATCGCGACCCCGGTGCCGCCCCAGAGCCCGAGACCGACTCCGCTCGAGCGAGTGCCCATGACGATGCATCCGAGCACGACGACCAGCTCGGCAATGAACAGCACGGCCTCCATCGCGTCCCCCTTCGGGCGGCCTCCTCGCCGCTTCCTCGAGCGTAGCGCGCTCCGCGCGAGACCGGCTAGAGGCAGGCGTCTCGCCACCCGCGGTTCACGACCCGCGAAGCGCGGAATAGATGCAAACGCATGGATGTTGCAGTCTCCATGCGAGCATTCGGATTCCTCTCTTTCGGACACTACGCCGAGGTGCCCGGCAGCCGCACCCGCACCGCGGGTGACAGGCTGCGGGAGACCATCGAGGTCGCCGAGGGCGGCGACGAGATCGGGGTGAACGGCGCCTACGTGCGCGTGCACCATTTCGCGCGGCAGGCGGCCTCGCCGATCCCGTTGCTGACCGCGATGGCTGCCCGCACGAAGCGGATCGAGGTCGGCACCGGCGTCGTGGACATGCGATAGCGCATGTTCGTGTTATGGCTCTCGTTTTCTCGGTCCGCGTCCCTCTACAGGTACCGGCAGACCTGGTCTGGGCTGCATGTGTCGGGGTCCGGGTGCGCGGCGTCGTGCCGGAGGTCGGCGATGGTGCCGTGCAGGGCGGTGAGCTGGGCGATCTGCTGCTCGATCTCGGCCAGGCGCGCGTCGAGGAGGTCTCGCACGTGCTCGCAGGGCGCGTGGCCGCTGTCGCGGATGTCGAGGATTTGGCGGATCTGGGCGAGGGTGAGGCCTGCGGCCTGGCCACGGTGAACGAAGTCGATCCGGGCGACGGCGTCGGGCGCGTAGTCGCGGTACCCGGATGGCGTCCGGTCGGCCGGGGGCAGCAGTCCCTGCTCTTCGTAGAACCGGAGCGTCTTCGAGGTGGTGCCCGCGCGTTCGGCGAGTTCTCCGATGCGCATTGCGGCCTCCGATCATTCGGCAGGGGCCACGCTTGACCTTCCCCTGCACTGGAAGGTCCAGTATGGCTGAAACGGAACAGAAGTCCAAGCCTTGACGGGAGCAGCGATGCCTACGAAGTACGATCTCGCCATCATCGGATCGGGCGGCGGAGCGTTCGCCGCCGCGATTCGCGCGACCATGCTCGGGAAGTCGGTGGTGATGATCGAGCGTGGCACGCTCGGCGGCACCTGCGTGAACACGGGCTGCGTGCCGTCGAAGGCCCTCATCGCCGCCGCCGATGCACGGCACGTCGCCGCCGACGCCGCCGACCGGTTCCCGGGGATCGCGACGACGGCAGGCCCAGTGGACATGCCCGCGCTGATCGCCGGGAAGCAGGCGTTGGTCGAGACGATGCGGGGCGAGAAGTACGCCGACGTCGCCGATTCATACGGGTGGCACGTCCGGCGGGGAGACGCCGGGTTCGCGGGCACCCCGGACGCGCCGGTGTTGGAGGTCACCGCCGCAGACGGAGCGGTCGAGACGATCGAGGCCGAGCACTACCTGGTCGCCACCGGTGCGCGGCCGTGGGCTCCGCCGATCGACGGCCTGGACGAGGCCGGGTACCTGACCTCGACCACGGCGATGGACCTGACCGAGGTCCCCGAGTCGATGCTGGTGCTCGGCGGCGGCTACGTCGCCCTGGAGCAGGCGCAGCTGTTCGCCCGCCTCGGCTCCCAGGTCACCGTGCTGGTGCGGTCCCGGCTCGCGTCGAAGGAGGAGCCGGAGGTGTCCCGGACACTGCAGGAGGTGTTCGCCGACGAGGGCATCCGAGTGGTCCGCCGCGCGGTGCCGACCCGGGTGTCCCGGGACGCGGCGACCGGGCAGGTCGTGGTTACCGCGGACGTGTCCGGCGGCTCGCAGGAGTTCCGCGCCGACCAGGTGCTCGTCGCCCTCGGACGCCGTCCCGTCACCGACGGCTTGAACCTCGATGCGGTCGGGGTGAAGACCGGGGACTCCGGCGAGGTGGTCGTCTCCGACCATCTGCAGTCGTCGAACCCGCGGATCTGGGCCGCGGGCGACGTGACCGGGCACCCGGAGTTCGTCTACGTCGCGGCCCACCACGGCACCCTCGTCGCCGAGAACGCGTACGCCGACGCCGACCGGTCCGTCGACTACTCCCATCTGCCGCGGGTGACGTTCACCGGACCGGCGATCGGCGCGGTCGGGATGACCGAGAAGGAGGTCGTCGCCGCGGGGATCCGCTGCGACTGCCGCGTGCTGCCCCTGGAGTATGTGCCCCGGGCGGTGATCAACCGCGACACCCGCGGGTTCATCAAGATCGTCGTGAACGCCGATACGAGCGAGATCCTCGGCCTCACCGCCGTCGCCAAGGACGCCGGGGAACTCGCCGCCGCAGGCGTCCACGTGCTCGGCAAGACCATCGCCGAAGTCGCCGACGCCTGGGCCCCCTACCTGACCATGACCGAAGGCATCCGGATCGCCGCGAAGTCCTTCACCACCGACCCGTCACTGCTCTCGTGCTGCGCATGAACGGCAACGCATGCAATCGGGGAGATCTCATCCGGAAGAGGTGCAGACGATGAGCGCCGATCACGACCGCGACGAACGGCGCGCCGGTCCCATCGTCGCCGCAGGGACCGGGCTGCTCCTACTGGCATGCTGCGCGCTTCTGTTGCTGCTCTGCTGCGGCCTGCCGCTCATCGCGGCGGGCGGAGCACTCGCAGGCGTCGGAGGGCTCCTCGGCAATCCCTGGATCATCGGTGCCGGGATCGCCGTCGCGATGGCCGTCACGGGCGGGATGCTCGTCAGGCTACGGCGGCGGCACCGAGGCCGCAGGACTGGCTGCTGCGAAAATCCTTCGACTGCTGATCGGAACCGGTAGCTCGATCGGATCCAGCCATCACCGCCAACGGGGCCACCTCGGCATCCCGCGGCCCTTCCAGGTCTCCACGAGACCGGCGACCCAGCGGACGGACGCGAAGAGTCCGTAGCCGGCCCCGGCGAGGCCCATGGAGACCACGAGCCAGCGACCGATCCCGAGCCACACGCTCCCGTCCACGTCGAGGGCCCACTGAGCGCCCGTGATAAGCCCGGCGACGGCCATCCAAACACCCGCGACGATCACTGCGACCGGCAGCAGCGCGAGGCACATCGACGCGGCGACAGACCAAAGCTGACGGGCCTCCAGCTTCGCCGTTGTGGCGATGATCTTTTCGGCCCGCTCGTTCGCGGCGTCAATCTTGGCTGTTGCCACGGCCCCGGCGTCGGCAGCGGCCCTCTCGATCGACTGCACAGCCTGATCCCGGGCCGTGCTGATCGCGCTCGTCGCCTCGGCGCTGGCTTGGGTGATCGACTCCCGCCAGGCCTTCTGCGCACCGTTCGCGGCCCGCTCGAACTTAGCCCGGCTCTCATCGAGATGCTTGGCGGCAGCCTCGGACTTAGAGGCTGAGCCCTTCAGACTCTCCCCGTTGAGGTTCACGCTCATACCCGCGAGAGTGGACGCGATCCCGGCGAGCAGTTCGCTGTTCTCGTTCGACTCCGGCGGCGGCGACGTTGAGGTCAGCTGATGCGAGATCGCGGAGAGCTGCTTCTCCTGCTCCTCGCTGTCCACCTTCACGAACCCCGCGAGCTTCTTCTGCTGCTCGGTCAGCGTGGCGATCCTCGTATTCTGCGCCTCGACGGCGGCGAGGATCGAGGTCAACAGCTCCATCGTCTCCGGACTGCCGAGCGGTTGCGGCGACTGCACGGGCCCGTTCTGCTGCTTCAGCCTGTCGAGTGCTGCGCTCATGTTCCTGCTCCTTCTGCTGCTGGTGGTAGTCGAAGAACGCCTGCGCGCCCTCCGGGGTGAAGTCCGCCGAGAGTGCGCTCGTGCGCTTGCGGCGCTCGGCACGCCCGGACTCGCCGCGGCGGTCCTCGATGTAGAGCGTCCAGGTCTCCTGCCCGGCGCGTTTGCCCTTCTTGCTGACGGGGCTGTGCAGCCGCATCCGTGGCACCCGATCCCCGTCATCACCGAGCTGCTGGTTCTGCTCCTCGATCACCGAGACCAGACCGGCCTTGTCCACCGCGCGGGGATCGGCCAGCGCCGCACTCATCCGGTCGCCCATCTCGCGGTCGAGCGACCCCTCGGCGAAGTCTTCGCGGCGCAGCTCCCAGTCCTTCGGCGCGTGCTCCAGCCGCTTCACGACCGAGAGCCCGTGCTCGCGCATCAGCTCGTCGTTCGCCGACTGCACGCCCTTCTGATTCCCGGCCTTGCGGTCGTGGAACGTGCGATAGTCCGAGAGCGCCTTTCCCGTGCGGTTGTTGTGATTGAGAACCAAAATATGGTTGTGCGGCTTCTTTCCCCGCCCATCCACATGACTGACGACGAGGCAGTCGGAATCCGGGTGCATCTTCTTGGCGAGCTGGTAGCCCAGGTCGTTCACCCGCTGCACGTGTTCGGGGTTCTTCGGGTCGAACTCCTCGTCGCTGAACGACTGGCGGTAGTGCAGCGCCTCGACCTCGCGCGTCGTGTTCTGCGTGAGCGCCCGAGCGCGCGCCGAGAACGCGCCGGGGCCTCCCGGCACATCGCACGTGATCGCGACGCCCCGCTCGTCCTCCTTGCCCCGGATATAGCGCTCCGTGTCGGCGGCGCTGGCGCTCGGGCTGTAGTGCGTCGTGCTCACGAGGCCGTCCGATCACCGAGCAGGGCGCGGACCTCGCGCAGCAGCTCGATCAGCTCGGGCACCTCCGACGACAGCGCCACCGCCTCACCGGCACGTGCTCGGTGGTCCAGGTCGTTGACGTTGATCGCCAGCGGGCGGATCTGCGCGGCCAGCTCGCGCGCGTCCGCCGACACCTGCGCGCGCGCCTCGACGCCGAGCAGGTGCGCGGCCACGGCGGCGTCCAGCTCCTCGCTCCGAGAGGCGTGGAGGGCATCTCGGACGACGGCCCGCACCCACGTGCTCGGAGCCAGCCCGAGCCGCTTCGCACGAGTGCGAAGCGCCGCGAGCGTGGCCTCTCCGAAGTCGGTATCGAGCTTCGCGCGGCCCCCACGACGACGCTTCGCGCCGCCGTGACTCTGCCGCACAGCCTCCGCATCAGCCCGACCCGTGTTCACCTGGGAGTCGGTCCGCTGCTCCACCTGTACGCCAGAGTGGCAAGCAGTAGCCGTGTCGGACATTTCGCTGAAGCTCATGTCCTCCCCGGCTGCTTGCGAGGGGCCTCCGGCCCCCTCGACCCCCTGGAAGAGCGCATCACGTTCGGTGCTCATCGCGCACCTCCCACGACCAGCAGCCCGCCATTCGCGCGGAGGCGCTTGACCTTCCGGTCAAGCTCCGCCCGGTGCGCCTCGGCGCGCTGCCGACGCTCGTCCTCGGTGAGCACCGGGCAGGTGTCGGCATGCCACCCATAGGACGCAGCGGGGCGCGGCGAACAGGTGCACGTCGCCAGCTTGCGCCGCTCCGCCTCCCACCGCTCGATCTCCTTCTCCCGCTTCTTGGCCGCGGCCTCGGCAGCGCGCTGCGCGGCCTCTTCGGCAGCTGCGGCAACAGCCTGCTTGCGTCGTTCGCTCTCCTCGGCGGCAGCAACCTCGATCGCGGCCCTCTGCGCGAGGTACGCGGCCAGCTCGGATTCCGGGATCAGCTCGATCACGTCCCGGTTGTTCTCCATCAGGATCGACACGGCGAGGAAGCGCGCCGCGTCCTGAGCGCCCTTCACCACCGCGACCGGAGCCATCTCGTGCGTCGTCGTGATCTCGCCGAGCGGCTCGCCCTCACGACTCAGCACCGGCTCGATCCGGCGAGCCGCATTCACCGTGACCCTGCGGATGCTCACGAGCATCTCGGCGCGGATCACCGGATAGTCCTGGTGATCATCACCGGTGAGCTGGACCGACTCCGGGATCGACACCTCGACCGCCCACCCGATTCGGCGCAGGAACTCATCGATATCCACCGGCGGGAACCGCTTCGAGCCCTGAGCGTTGAACGCCAGCACGTCGCTGGGCTTGCGCGCCTTCATCGTGAGTCCGAGCGACTGCGGCGTCTCAGTGCTCGACATCATGATCAGACGCGGCGCGACCACCTGCCCGCTACGTGTGTGGCGCTTGTACGCCTCCGTGGCCCGGTGGTTGTCCGTGTATCGCAACGTCTCGTCATACGTCGGCGTGATGTCGAACCGGGCATCATCGTGGTGCGCGATCTTCGCTTCCCCAACGGCCTCCAGCGCATTGCGCCCCGGCGGCTGCACGTACGGCCAGTCGCACCCGGCCAGAGCAACCAGCGCCTGAGTCTGCGCGGCGACCTCATCGGCGAGGATGCCCTTACCCGACCCCTTCGGTCCGCAGATCGTCAGCACCGACTTGTGCCACGCCGTACCGAGCCCCTCCGCGACCAGAGCGCTCCGCTTCTGCTCGTAGCGCGAACGGAGCAGCTCCAGCCGCGGCAGATCATCGGCGAACGCATCCCGATCAGCGACCTCGGCCGCAGCGAGCGTCATTCCATCCATCACCGCGCGCCGAAGCTTCCGCTTCCGGGCGGTGAGGCTCTTCCCTCCCTCGGCGGCCGACACGCGACCGGCCATGTGTGCGTCCAGCTCGGCGCTGAAGTCGAAGTTCGCCACGACGCGCCCGCGCCCGTACTGGTACTTGCCCGGGTTGCCGTCCTGCGTGCTGTCCGTCAAGTACGTTCGATCGGTCTGGTGCACGCCAGGGATCGCATCGGCCCGCCGCGACTCGTGCGGCAGGTACTCGCAGAAGTCGAAGAACGCCTTCGGCGCGGCACCGGAGCCCTTGTGCTGGTCCCCGCCCTCCTGAGCCACGACCTCCTTCGGCACCCGCACGCGGGCACTCGGGATCTCCAGCGCATTCGAGACCGTGCGGATCTTCGGGCGCTTCTCCTTGAACAGCAGCACGAGGTGCCAGTGCAAGCCCTTGAGACCGACGCACCGGCACTCCACGGTGCCCTCGTCCACTTCCACGAGGCGATCGAGCGGATGAGCGATGAATGCCGACCACATCGCACCGAACTGCTCCTCGAGCAGGGCGAGCCCGGCTTCCAGCTGCTCCTGGCTGCACATCGGCTCACCCGTCTCCGGGTGGTTCGCGTACTGCATCACCGAGAACACCCGCGAGAGCGTCTGAGCGCGCTTCACCTGCTCCGGAGTCTCGGCGGCCTTCTGTGCCTCAAAGAAGGCGCGGGCAGCCTCGATGTGCTCCGGCGACGAAGGCACCTCGAACGGCTCCACGTCATCGCTGGGATCAGCGCCCGGCACATCGAACGCGGAGTAGTCCACTGCGGTATCCGTTGGAGCAGACGAGGTATCCGTTTCTGAAACGGATACGCGCGAACCCAAGGAGTCGCGCGTGCACACAGGCATCTGACCAGCGGAAACGTTGTTATCAGTGGTGTCTTCGTCGGTCGTGTATCCGATATCCGTTTTCTGAGCGGGAAAAAGTTTCGGCTCAGAGCCCATGTCCTCGCCGTTCGGAACGACGACGGGCAGCCCGCCTTCGGCGGGTGCCAGGCCAGGCCCTCCGGGCGGGGTCAGGTCGGCGGACACGAGGGCGCTGGTGCGGTCGGTGGTGCTCATCGGGCACCGCCCTTGCTGTAGCGCTTGATTACGGCCTGGTGCGTGACGCCGAGGGCGTCGCCGATCTTCGCCCAGGTCACCCCATCGGCGCGGGCGTCGGCGACGGCGATCTCGACGGACTCCTCCAGCACGGAGCGGAGCACGCCGAGGTCGTAGAGACGTGCCTCGGACTCGGCGAGGGAGGGGTCGCCCTGTCGCCAGCGGAAGCCGTTCACGTGGTCGAAGGCGGAGGAGTTGGCGCTCATCAGTGACCACCGCCCATCACGGCGGCGACCGCGGCGCGCTGTCGCGGGGTCAGGGGCGTGCGAGCCAGGCGTTCACCGGCCAGACGACCAGCAGCACGAGCGGCGGCGATGACGGGATCGAGGCCGTCTGCCTGCGGAGAAGGAGTGGAGCCCTGATCGAGGCCAGGGCGGTCGAGCGCGGATGCGCGGGGAACGTCGATAACGACAGACATCGGAAGTCCTCAGACATGAGTATCTTCCGGTTCCCCGCCACGGTAATTGGGCTGTTTGACCGGCTACTCATCCGGGAGCAGAACCCCGCGCTTCTAAGTCGCGGCCCCGGTGGGATCTTCTTGTCTGCAACCATTCTCCCACGAGTCGACTCACCATTGCAATGACGAGTCGACTCATGAGTCAGTCGCGACGCGGCTCTATACGAATGAGGTCGGGGTCGAACTTCACGTGACCGGGCGCGATGGGCTCGATGGTCACCGTCACCAGCTCGTCCACGAGCATCCGGCGGCGGTCCACGTCCAACGTCTTCCACTTCGCCTCGACCACCTCGCGGCGCTCCGCGGTGCCGACCGGCTCGTCCACGTCCGCGAGCAACTTCGCCGCCACCGACACCGAACGGTCGAGCAGCTCCGCGTCGATCTCATCGATGCGGGCCTTCACGTCGTTGATCGCCGCCGTGATCTCCAGGACCGGCTGATGGATGTCACGCAGCAGCGGGCTCAGCTCCTTCACCCGCTCGACCAGGGCGTTCCGCTCCGTCAGCAACTCCTCGTGATCTGGCCCATCGTCCTCCTGCGGCATCACGAGGTTGTGCACATCCACCGAGGACAAGCGGGTGAGCACCGCCTCGGTCACCATCGCATCGACGGGCTCGCGCTGGCGGGTGAGATGGAACTGCTCGCCGCAGCGATACGTCGGCTGCTTGCGGCTGTTCGTCCCAGAGACGAGCGTCGCCCCGCACTTGCCGCACAGGCCGATCGTGGACAGGAGGTACTTCGGCTGGTTACCCTGCCTCGCCGATCTCCGCACGTTGTCCTCCAGCTTCGACACCGCAGCCCGCCACGTCTGCTCACCGACGATGGGCGGGAACGCGTCGCCCTGCACCGGGTACAGCTCGCCCGACGCGTAGTGCTTGATGTAGCCAGCGTAGAGCGGGTTCGCCAGGAGGTAGCGCACGGCATCGACGGAGAACTCCGACCCGCGGGCGGTGAGATGACCGGCACCGTTCAGATCCTCGCGGATTCGC
>CAMFIY010000079.1 GCA_945952575.1 uncultured Leucobacter sp. | reverse complement strand
GAGGTCGTCGGGGGGTGGGCGCCGTTCGGCGGTTTGTCGCAGCCGAAGATCCAGAGCGGGGTGAAGGTCGGCTCGGGGAAGAATGCGATCAGCCCCTCCATCGCGAGCGGTGCGCCGAAGATGTCGCCGACGAATCGGGAGTAGTTCGACCAGTTCATCCCGAACTGGAACTCCTGGACGATGCCGGTCACGACGCCCATGGCGAAATTGATCAGGAAGATCTTGCCGTAGAGCTTGGTCAGCCGCAGATACTTGACCTCGCCGGTGCGCACCCAGGCGGTCTGCAGGATCGCGACCAGGAAGCTGAGCCCGATCGTGAGCGGGACGAACAGGAAGTGGTACAGGGTGGTCAGCCCGAACTGCCATCGAGCGAGGGTCAGCGCGTCGAGCGTCGAGGTTTCGAGAAGCACGGTAGCGGGTTCTCCAGAACACGAGCACGCCCACCAGGGACGCACTCCCTTAGTGAGCTCCGGTGCGGGCTGTCATCCCCGTCGGATCTACCGGCTGCCTGCCGGTCACTTCTACATTTTAGTATTTCTGTGAGTTTCCTGCGAATGCGTCTCGACATCGAATCATATTTCACTCGGGCCCGAGTCGCCCGCGACAGCTGCGCTCTCCGCGTGCCCTCTAAGCTGGACGGGTGACGGACCAGCACCAGCCAGACAGCCGTCCGCGTTTCGCCGCGCGGATGGACGACTGGGTGCACGGTCGCCGCCAGAAGCGTGCGCTCGGCCGGGGCAAGGCCCCCGGGGTCATCCCCTACATCGGCTACGGCTCGACCGAATGGGTGCGCGTCCTCGGCCGCGTGCTCTACCTGAAACCGGGCACGGGCGAGGACGATGCGGAGACGAAGCGCTCCCGCGCCGACGTCGCGCAGGTCTCCCGCGTGCGCGGCTGGCGCAGCTTCACCAGCCTGCACGTGCCCTATCACACGGTCCGCGTGCTCATCGACGGCGCTGCGATCACCGAGATCGTCAGCGATCGCGGCGGCGTGATCGACTCCATCGTGCCGGTCTCGCTGCGGCCGGGCTGGCACACGGTCACGCTGCAGACCGACGGCAGCGACGGCGTGGATGCGCCCGTGTTCGTCTCGGACCCGGAGGCCCGATTCGGCATCATCAGCGATGTGGACGACACGATCCTGAACACGGCGCTGCCGAAGCCGCTGGTCGCCGCGTGGAACAGTTTCGTGCTCGACGAGCACGCGCGCACCTCGACTCCCGGGATGCCGGTGCTCTACGACCATCTCGTGGCGCGGCACGTCGGCGCCCCGGTGATCTATCTCTCCACCGGCGCCTGGAACGTCGCGCCGGCGCTCAGCCGCTTCCTCGAGCGCAACCTCTACCCCGTCGGCCCGCTCCTGCTCACCGACTGGGGCCCGACGACGGACCGCTGGTTCCGCAGCGGGACGGAGCACAAGCTGCGGGAGCTCGGCCGCCTCGCTCGCGAGTTCCCGGACGTCAAGTGGCTGCTCATCGGGGATGACGGGCAGCACGACGAGCAGCTCTACCACGAGTTCGCGAGCACGCATCCGGACAATGTGGCGGCCGTGGCGATCCGGCAGCTCTCGGTCGGCCAGGCCGTGCTGGCTGGCGGGCGCTCCAAGGCCCGTCTGCACCAGGACGTCAGCGGCGTGCCCTGGGTCTACGGACCCGACGGCGCGACGCTGCACGAAGAACTGAAGGCGATCGGACTGCTGTGACCGGCGCAGGCGCCGACGGCTCGGCCGGGGGATCGTCTCCGCGCACCGGCCCGTTCCGACGAGCCGAACGCCGCATCACCGGCCGCTTCACCGTGACGATGCGCCCGCCGATCCTGCAGCTGCTGAAGGCCGCCGCCGCCGCGATCCTGACCTGGTTCGTCTGCCTGCTCATCTTCCCGGGCCAGCTGCCGATCTTCGGTGCGATCGCGGCGCTGATCGTGATGCAGGAGAGCGTCGACCAATCCCTCACGCGCGGGATCGAGCGCGTCGTCGGCGTGCTCCTGGGGGTCTCTGTCGCCCTCGGCGCCGGCGCTCTCTTCGGCCCGCAGTCCTGGCTGTTCGTCGCGGCGATAGTCGTGGCCATGTGCGTCGGGTGGGTGCTCAGAATGACCCCGACCTCTACCAATCAGGTGGCGATCAGCGCGCTGCTCATGATCGCGCTCGGCGGGCTCCGACTCGGCTACGGGTTCGAGCGGCTGCTCGAGACCGCGATCGGCGCGGCGATCGGCGTCGCGCTGAACGCGCTGATCGTGGCGCCGGTACGGACGCTTCCGGTGCATCAGGCGGTCGTGAGCCTCACCGTCCAGTCATCCGCCGTGCTGCGCCAGATAGGCGACAGCCTCGCCGAGCCGCGGGATCGCGCCTGGTTGAGCGAGATGTACGCGGCGGCACGGGCGCTCCAGGACGAGCGCTCGCGGGTGCACGGCTTGTTGCGCCAGGCCCGCGAGAGCCTGCGCCTGAACCCCCGGGGCGGGCGGTATCGTCAGGTGCTCGCGGACGACGACGAGCTCTTCCAGCGGCTGCAGCCGATCGTGACGCAGATCATCGGCATGTCGCGGGCCATCTACGATCTCTACGCACCCGATCTCGTCACCGATCCGTCGGTGATCGGCATGGTCGAGGAGATCCGCCGCGCAGCGCACGACCTCCAACTGCTCGGCAACTCCGAGGCGGGCTCCCCCGAGCAGGCCCCGGAGGAACCTCCGGCCCTCACCGCCCCGTACACGATTCCGCAGCCGCACCCCGAGCACTGGGTGCTCATCGGGTCGCTCATGGAGGATCTGCGCCGCGTTCGAGGCAGGGTCACCGGCGAGCTGCAGTAGGCTGCACGCCGGATCCGTGACGGCGAACTGCGGTGGGCAGCGCGCTCGAACCACGCCTGCGAGGCGCGGTGGCGCGGGCGCGGAACCTCGGCTAGGCTCGAGTCACCATTTGGTATGCCATTTGATCCGGTGCCCCGTCGAAGGAGACCTCACGCCCATGTCCACGCTGCTCGTACGCCAGGCCCGCATCGACGGAGCGCTCACCGACCTCGCCGTCCAGGACGGCCGGATCGTCGCCACCGGGGCGGACGCGGCGGAGCGGCTCGCCGGTGCCGAGCACGAGACCCTGGACGCCCAGGGCGCCCTGGCGCTGCCGACGCTCGTCGACGCGCACGTGCACGTCGACAAGACGACCTGGGGCGGATCCTGGGTCTCGCGGAAGCCCATGTCGACCATGGCCGAGTTCATCGCCGCGGACGCGGCGCTGCAGCAGCGCACGCGTGTCGAATCCTCGGTGGTCTCGCGCGCGGGCTCCCTGATGCGGCACGCGATCTCCCGCGGCACCCGCGCGATGCGCGCCCACGTCGACGTGGCTCCCCCGCACGGACTGCTGAACGTCGAGGGCGTCGTCGCAGCGCGCACGGAGCTCGCGGGCGCCGTCGACGTGCAGATCGTCGCCTTCCCGCAGATGGGCATCCTGCGGGAGCCCGGCACCGCCGAACTGCTCGCCGCCGCCGCGGCCTCGGGCGCCGACTTCGTCGGCGGCATCGATCCCATCGGCGTCGACGGCGATATGGAGCGGCACCTGGACATCGTGTTCGGGATCGCCCGGGAGCACGGCGTCGGCATCGACTTCCATCTGCACGACGAGGGCGAGGCCGGCGCCCGCGAGGTGCTCGCGATCGCCGAGCGCACCCGCCGACTCGGTCTCGAGGGGCGGGTGACGCTCGGCCACGTGTTCGCCTACGAGGGCGCCGACCCCGAGACCTTCGATCGCATGAACCGCGCCGTCATCGACGCCGGCATCACGCTCGTCACGGTGGCGCTCGGCGGCGAGCCGGTGCTCCCGGTCTACGATCTCCGTGACGCGGGCGTGCCGGTCGCCCTCGGCTCGGACGGCGTGCGGGACTCGTGGAGCCCGTTCGGCAACGCCGAGATGATCGAGCGGGCCCACCTGCTCGCATACCGGCTGGAGGTCTTCACCGACGAGGATCTGCAGCACGCGTTCGACATCGCGGCGCATCACGGCGCGCGGATGATGGGCCTGCCCGAGTCGCGCCTCCGCGTCGGCGATCCGGCCGACTTCATGCTCGTCGCCGGGGAGCACGCCCCGCAGGCGGTGATCGACCGGCCGGTGCCGCTCGCAGTGCTCAAGGGCGGACGGGTCGTCGCACGAGACGGAGTCTTTCTCGACGCCTGAGACGACGCGCGCGGACGAGCGACGGACGATCCCGGACCGCAGTCGGCGGAGCGGCCCGGGATCGGCCGCGCGCATTACGTGCGGATCCTCTGCGTCGCCTTCGCGGATTTGGCGGCGACGTTCGCGTTGCCGAGATACGTGACCCGCACGGTGACGGACGACGTCAGCCGCTTCGGGGAGGCGACCTTCAGGACGCCCTTCGCCGAACTGCGCAGGGTGACCGTCTTCGAGGTCGAGCCGAACGTCACCACGACCTTGCCACTCGGGTAGGCGCCGTTGTTCAGCTTGCCGAACCGCACCGTGACGGTGGGGCGGCTGTGCTTCCTGGCCGTCTTGGTCGTCACCTTCGCGGAGGTCACGGAGGCCTTGCCGACCACGAGGAGCGAGGCGGAGGTGCGCTTCGCCGAGTCGGCGCGGGCGTCGTCGCCGAGGAATTGCGCCGAGACGCGGTAGCCCCCCACGGGGAGCGTCGGCAGCTTCAGGCGCGCGACGCCGTCGGCTCCCACCTCGGCCGTCCCGAGATCCCTGCTGCCCGCCGTGAAGAGCACGACCCCGCTCGTCGCCCCCTGCACCGCGACCGATGCGGTGGGACGGACGCCGTAGACCGTCTTCAGCGCGCTCATCTCGATCGCGGAGAGATAGACGGGGGCGGCGTCGATCGTCACGCGACGCGCCTTCGCGGTCGCCTCCTCGTACGCCGCGTCGCCCGAGTACTCGGCGGTGAGCCGGAAGCTGCTCGCCTTCGGCGGCGTGTACGCGAAGCGCGCGACGGAGTGGGACACCGGGGCCGATCCGAGGCGCGCGCCGTCGGCGAAGAAGACGACCTCGCCGGTCGCTCCCTCCGCCAGCGATGCGGTGAACTCGACGGCGTCGCCGGCGATCCCACCGGTGTCTCCACCGAGCGCGAGCTCCGGGTCGAGCTTGGCGACCTCGGCCTCGGCCTCGTCGTGCGAGGCGGTCACGAGGGTGCCCGGAGTGAAGGCGGCGGCGAACGCGTGCGCGCCGCCCGCGGCCGGGCGGTAGTCGCAGGCGGCGATGCCGTCCTCGTCGGGTGCGACGGCCTCGCAGCCGGAGACGGTCTCGCCGCCGTCGGTGAAGGCCACCGTGCCGTCGGTCACCGGCGTGCCGCCAGCCGTCAGACGCGCGACGGCGGCCGTCAGGGTGCTCGTCTCGCCGACCTTCAGACCGTCGGGCAGCGTCAGCTCGGTCTCGGTGGCGAGCGCGCCCTGGAGCACGACGGAGGCCTGGCCGGCCTGGCTCTCGGCGAAGTCGGCGCCGACGATCAGATCGTTCACGCCGTTGCCGTCGAAGTCGCCGGCGCTGCCGACATTGCGCCCGAAGCGGTCGCCGGCGGCGCCGCCGTCGATCCGGTAGCCCTGCGCGGCGCTCAGTGTCGCGAGCTCCAGGGGCGCCGTGCGATCCGGGTCCCCGTAGAGCACGTACGCGGCACCGGCCCCCGACATCGGGGCGCTCGTCCCGGGATCGAGCGGATCGTAGCCGTAGGCGCCGACGAGCGCGTCGGGCACCCCGTCCCCGTTCACATCGCCGATCCCCGCGACCGAGTAGCCCGTGCTATCGCTCGCCGCGGCGCCGTTGATCCAGTAGCCGCGCGCGGAGGCGGTGCCGAGGCAGGCGCCGCTCGAGGCGTCCACGCCGGCATCGTCGCAGGTGTAGACCGAGGTCGTGCCGACCGGGTTCGTATAGACGGTCGCGCCGGAGCTCGAGCCGTAGACGATCGCCGCGCCGCCGTTCCGCGGGCCGGTCGCCGCGTTGGTCACGCCGTCCGCTCCGAGGAGCAGGTCGGCACGGCCGTCGCCGTTCACGTCGCCCGCGGCGGCCACCGAGACGCCGAGGCGGTCGCGCTGGCGCGTGGGTCCGTGGATCGCGAAGCCGGAGCCGGAGAGATCGCCGGTCTGAACGGTCCCCGTCCGGCCGCCCCAGACGACGTAGGCCGCACCGGGCACTGCGACGCTCGACCCCCAGGGTGTCGAGACGTAGGCGCCGAAGAGCAGGTCGTCGACGCCGTCGCCGTTCACGTCGCCCACGGAGGAGACGACGCTCAGGGACTCGCCCGTCTTGCCCGCCACCGTGATCGCGACGCGGCCGGGATCCGCGCCGAGGTCGATGTTGTCGATGTCCGCCTTGCCCGGGATGACGTAGACCTTGTTGCCGCTCGAGCTGCCGACCGCGAAGTCGTCCAGCCCGTCTCCGGTCACGTCGCCCACGTTCTTCACCGAGTAGCCGAAACGGGTGTCGCCGGTCGGCCCCTTCACGGTGAAGCCGCGCTCGCCGAGGTTGTCGAGTGTCACGGGCTCGAAGTGCTCTGCGCCGAAGATCACGTAGGCGCTCGTGTTGATGTAGTCGCCGATGATGATGTCGTCGTAGCCGTCGCCGTTCACATCGCCGGCGCACGAGACCGAGAAGCCGATCAGCGCGTTCGCACGGCCGGGCCCGTCGATGCGGACGGCACCGGCGTCCTCGGGGTTCGCCAGCCTGCCTCCGGCCGCCCGCGCGCTCCCGAGTGCGACATAGGCCGCGCCGATACGACTGAGGGAGCCCTTGGACCACCACCAGGCGCCGAAGACCGCGTCGTCGTAGCCGTCGTCGTTCACGTCGCAGGAGGAGGTCGCGACGGCCGAGGCGGTGGCGGCGCCGGGGTCTCCGGTGAACGTCAGCACGGTGCCGTGCTGGGTGGGCTGGGCGTCGGCCTGCGCGGGCGAGGCCGGCAGGGCGACGAGGCCGCCGAGCGCCAGGGCCGCGGCGGCGAGGCTCGCGATCGGTGTGCGGGATGGACTCACAGTGGTTCTCCTCGGGTACGGGATGGGTGGTCGTTGGACGCTCGTCGGATGCGCGGCTCGGTGCGCGGTCAGTTCGGCGCGTGCACGCCGTTGCTCTTGCCCCAGTCCGCGCTCAGATCGAACTGCTGGCGCTCGAGCTCGATGCCGGGGGCCATCGATCCGGCGACCGCCCACTGAGCGATCGATCCGGCGACGCGGTCGGTGCGCGCCGAGCCTCCGTAGGGGTCCGTGTAGAAAACCGGCGAGCCCGCGATGCCGGTCACCGAACTCTGGCCGATGTAGAAGTCGCGCTGCGCCCCGTCGAACGGCGAGCGCGGATCCCGGTAGTCGAAGCGCTCGACTCCGGCGACGATGCTCCACGGGTAGACCGAGGCCGCCTTCGCGGCGGAGGGCTCCTCCCAGAGCAGGTCGATCGGGTGTCCGATCCCGTTGACGGTGGCGCTGCTGTAGCGGGAGTCGTAGTAGCGGCTCGGATTGCGCACGCCGAACCAGGGATCGAAGGACGCGAGCACCCGGCCGTCCGCGGTCGTGAGCTCGTTGGCGCTCTCCCAGACCTCGTAGAGCGCCCAGACATCCGAGGCGCCGGAGACCGCATCCGCGGCGCAGCCGCGATCCGGGATGGCTCGGGAGCCCCCGGCGGTCGTCGCCGGAGGCAGCATGCTGCCGACGGTCGCGACGGCGCTGCCGGGCGCGCACGAGCGCCGGAACCCGTTCGGGTTCCCGTAGAGCGACAGGGTGGTGCTGATCAGCTCGGTTCCGTCGTTGCACTTCACGGCGTAGAACAACTCGTGGGCGTTGTTGGCGGTCGCGTCGGCCGACCAGCTCCCCTGATGCGCCTTGATCAGGAAGTCGCAGACGACGCGCTCCCGCTTCCCCTTCGCGTTCTCGAAGGTGACGCTCCGGTGGTCGCCGTCGAGGAGGCCGACGTCGTTGCGCACGAAGACCTTGTGCCCGCCGTTGTCCTCGTGCCGCATGGCCATATCGCCGTGCCCGGCCGAGATGTGGTTGTTCAGCTCCTCGCTGGCGTAGCCGAACGGCAGCCCCTCCGGCTCCCCTTCGACCCGGTCGGCCGGCGCGTAGTGGCCCGCCACCCACGCGTAGATGTCCGACGTCGTCGGATCGGCGCCGTGCTCGTGCCCGAAGCTGCAGATCCGACCGGTTGCCGGATCCGTGACCTGGGGCGGGTGCCAGGTCGGGTAGTACTTCCCATCCGGTCCGACGGTTCGGTAGCTCTCGTGCAGCGACGCCGGACAGGTGTCGTACTCGGTCGGGGTCCAGTTGCGCTGAGCGTACGCTACCGAGGCGGTGCGCACCGGCGCGGCGCGCGTCAGTTCGATCGGGCGGATCGCCTGCACCGCGTCGGGACGGGTCTCGGCGATGAGCACCCGCGCCGAGACCTCCCCGAGCGCGGCGTAGGCGTCGTCGGGCAGTGTCAGGATCGCCGAGGCGGATCCGGCCTTCGTGCTCCGCACGGTCGTACTCGCCACCGTGAGATATGCCGCGCCCGACGGTGCGTCGGCGACGAGTTGGAGCGAGACCTTCGCCCCGCACCCCGCGCTCGCCGAGCAGGTGAGCGCGAGCGGAAGTCGCCGGTCCTTCGCGATGGCGTAGCTCGCGCTCGCCAGGGAGAGCCGGGGCTTCGCGGGCGTGACCGTGCGGCTCTCGGCGAAACTGCGCTTCGCGGGCGACACGGCGGTGCCGGTGACGGTGAGCTTCGCGGATCCGCGCGTCGCGAAGGCGCGATAGGCGCCGGCCGAGAGGGTCCAGCTCAACGTCTTGGCGCTGTGCTTCGCGATGCGATAGCTCAGCTTCTTCTTTCCGCCGGTGCTCAGCTTCAGGGCGATGGCGCCTCGACAGGTCGTCGCCGCCGTGCAGCCGATGCGGAGGGTCACGACGCGGTCCGTGCCGATCGTGGCATCGGCGCGCACCGAGGGCTTCGTCGCGGCCTCGGCCGAGGCCGGCCCGATGGAGACGCCGCCCGCGACCAGCGCCAGCACGACCACCGCCGTCACCGGGATCCGCTGGCGGACGCCTCGTCCTGATCTCCGTCGTGGATCCCGCCGCCCCATTCGCTCCCCGCATTCACGTCATCGACCGCGCGATGTGCCCGATCGAGAATCATCCTATCTAGATAAGGCTCCCCTTATCTAGATCAGATGTATTGATCTTGCGAGTGAGACCTGCGTCACAGCGGGCGCGGCTTCGCCCCGCGACATCACAAGTGGCGACCCCGATGCGTCCCGTGGAGAGGGCGCGGCGCGGCAGGCGTGCGAGGCGTTCGCGCGGTCCCGGGAGCAATCCACCGGCATCGTGCGAGGGCCCCCGGTCCGACCGGCGTCAGGCGCCGTGCGGACCGGGGGCCCTCTGATGTCCGTCGAGCCGCGCGGCTCCGAACGGTCCGACTACGCCGGGCGGCGAGCCACGCCCGTCACCGCGAGCTCCTCGAGCACGTCGAGCCCCAGGCCGGAGCCGAGCTCGTCCGCGCCGACCGCCCCGGTGCGCAGCGCACGGGCCAGCAGGCCGCCGAGCATGCGCAGCGTCGCCGGCTCGTCCATGATCGCGCCGTCCGCCTCCGGCGACTGGGCGGCGCGCACGCGCCGAAGCGCAGCGGGGAACTCGGCCCGCAGCACCTCGTAGCCGGCCAGGAAGCGCGTCGGCAGCTGCGACGGATGCAGATCCCAGCCCTGCGGGTAGCCCTCGCGCAGCGCGGAGCGCACCTGGTCGGCATGCCGGGTCCAGGCGTCGATCCGCGTCTCCGGGGCGCCGATCGGGAGGATGTTCGAGGATCCGTCGCAGACCTCGGTCCCGTGCACTGCGGCCGCGGCCTGCATCTCCCGCTTCGCGTGCAGCGCTACCGCATGGGTGGATCGCTGTTCGCCCGGCAGCACGCCCTGGGCGCTCGTGTAGTCGTACGTTCCGAAGTGCAGCGCGCGCACGCGCGGCGGCGCGGCGAGCGCCACGAGCGCGTCGGCCGGTCGTCTCGGCGACACCACGTGCGGCACCTCGATCTGCAGTTCGAGGCCGAGCGAGCCCTCCGGGATGCCGTGCGCCTCCTCGAGTGCGGCGCAGATCCCGTCGATCGCCGTCACCTGCGCGCCGTTCATGACCTTCGCGAGCGTGATGCGGAGGCCCGCGAGCGCACGCTCCCGGTCGCCGCCCGCACGGCCGTCGAGATAGGCGTCGAGGAAGAGCTCCAGCGTGCGGATCCCGCGCGCGG
>CAMFIY010000078.1 GCA_945952575.1 uncultured Leucobacter sp. | reverse complement strand
GTCGAGAGCTCGAGCGCGAACCACTGCAGCGGCACGACCTGCAGCAGCGGCTCGAACAGCGCGTCCGCCAGCGGCAGGCGGATCACATCGTCGGCATAGGGCAACACCGAGGTGTCGCCCTTCTCGACGATCGCGATCACGCGCGCGCCGCGCGCGCGGATCTCCTGGATGTTCGACACGACCTTCGAGTGCATCACGGGCGTCTTGCGCGGGCTGGGCACGAGCACGAACACGGGCTGGCCGTGATCGATGAGCGCGATCGGCCCGTGCTTCAGCTCGCCGGCGGCGAAGCCCTCGGCGTGGATGTAGGCGATCTCCTTCAGCTTGAGCGCGCCCTCGAGCGCGGTCGGGAATCCGACATGGCGGCCGAGGAACAGCACCGAGCGGGTGTCCGCCATCCAGTGCGCGAGCTGTGCGATCTGCTCGTGGGTCTCGACGGCCTCGGCGATCTGGGCGGGAAGCTCCTCGAGCGATGCGATGGTGACCACCTCGTCCTCCGTCGAGAGCGTGCCGCGCACGCGACCCAGGTGCAGGCCGATCAGGTAGAGCGCGGTGATCTGCGCGGTGAACGCCTTCGTGGAGGCGACTGCGACCTCCGGGCCGGCGTGGGTGTAGACCGCGGCGTCGCTCTCGCGCGGGATCGTGGCGCTCTGCGTGTTGCAGACGGAGATGTTCAGCACGCCGCGATCCTTCGCGTACTTCACCGCCATGAGCGTGTCCATGGTCTCGCCCGACTGGCTCACCGAGATGACGGCGGTGCGTTCGGTGAGCACGGGATCGCGGTAGCGGAACTCATGGCTGAGCTGCACCTCGACGGGAACCCGAGCCCACTGCTCGATGGCGTAGGCTCCGATCTGGCCGGCATAGGAGGCGGTGCCGCAGGCGATGATGATGATGCGATCGATGGCCCGCAGCCGCTCATCGCCGAGCTCGCCGAGCTCCGGGATCTCGACATGCCCCTCGTGGACCCTGCCGCGGATGGTGTTGCCCACGGCCTCGGGCTGCTCGGTGATCTCCTTCGCCATGAACGAGGGCCAGCCGCCCTTGTCGGCGGCGCCCGCGTTCCAGGCGACCTCGTACTCCTCGAACTCGACCGGCGCGCCGAAGAAGTCGGTGATCCGCACCTCGTCCGGCGTGATGACGGCGATGTTGTCCTCGTCCACCGCCACCGCTCGGCGGGTGTACTCGACGAACGCCGCGACATCGCTGCCGAGGAAGTTCTCCCCGTCCCCCAACCCGACCACGAGCGGCGAGTTGTGCCGAGCCGCGACCAGGGTGTCCGGGGTGTCCCGGTGCATGGCGAGCAGGGTGAAGGTGCCGGTGAGTCGCTGCACGACGCCGCGGAAGGCCGCCTCGAGATCGCCGATCCGCGCGACCTCCCGGCCGAGCAGGGCCGCGACCACCTCGGTGTCGGTCTCGCTCAGCAGTTCGATCCCGTCGGCTTCGAGCTCCGCGCGCAGCTCGGCGAAGTTCTCGATGATGCCGTTGTGGATCAGGGCGAGCTTGCCTCCGTCGCCGAGGTGCGGGTGCGCATTCGCATCCGTCGGTCCGCCGTGCGTCGCCCAGCGGGTGTGCCCGATGCCGGTGCTGCTCGCGGAGATGGGGCTCGCCTCCAGGAGCTCGACCAGGCGCGCGAGCTTGCCCGAGCGCTTGCGCACCGAGATCTCGCCGCCGACGTCGAACACGGCGATGCCCGCCGAGTCGTAGCCGCGGTACTCGAGTCGCTTGAGGCCCGCGAGGAGCACGTCCACAGTGTCGCCCGGCCCGACATGACCCACGATTCCACACATGCGAGCAAGTTTACTGGCACCATTGAGGTGCAATGGACGAGCACAGCAGCGGGGGCGCGGTCGGCCCCGAACCGCAGATGACCACCAGCGCCGCGGACGCCGCGGTTCCCATCGGGATGCGCGTCGCGGCCGACGACACCGCCCCGAGCCTCGACACGCAGGCGCTGACCCTGGCCCGCCACGACGTGGCCAGCCCGTTCATCGAGATCGACCGCGCCGAATGGGCGCGCCTCGCAGGCGAGACCCCGATGCCGCTCTCGGAGTCCGAGCTCGACGCCTACCGCGGCCTCGGCGATCCGCTCGATCTCAACGAGGTGAGCGAGGTCTACCGGCCGCTCAGCCGGCTGATCAACCAGTATGCGATCTCGCGCCGCGAGGAGCACCGGCGCACCCGGCGATTCCTCGGCCGGCCCGCCGACCGCCCCTCGCCCTTCGTGCTCGGGATCGCCGGCTCGGTCGCCGTCGGCAAGTCGACGGCGGCGCGCGTCCTGCGCGACATGCTGGCGCGCTGGCCCGAGACTCCGGATGTGCAACTCATCACCACGGACGGCTTCCTCTACCCGAACGAGGAGCTCGAGCGGCGCGGGATCGCGCACCGGAAGGGCTTTCCGGAGTCCTACGACCGCCGTGCGCTGCTGCGCTTCGTCTCGCAGGTGAAGTCCGGTGTCGCCGAAGTGGCCGCACCGCACTACAGCCATCTGATCTACGACATCGTGCCCGACGAGTTCACCGTGGTGCGGAGGCCGGACATCCTGATCATCGAGGGGCTGAACGTGCTGCAGCCCGCCTCGATGGAGCGGCCGCTCGCGGTGTCGGATCTGTTCGACTTCTCCATCTACGTCGACGCCCGCACCTCGGACATCGAGGAGTGGTTCACCAGCCGCTTCATCAAGCTGAAGGATCAGGCGTTCACGGATCCCCACTCGTTCTTCCGCCGCTTCGCCGGACTGGACGACGAGCAGGCCCGCGCGCTCGCGCACGAGTTCTGGAAGGGCATCAACGAGCCCAACCTGGTCGAGAACATCCGTCCCACCCGGGCGCGCGCCTCGCTGGTCCTGCGCAAGGAGGCCGACCATCGCGTGCAGAAGGTGCTGCTCCGCAAACTGTGAAGGCGGGGTCCGAGCCCCGATGGCCCGGACCCCGCCCTCACGCGGCTAGGGCGCGTGCTACGGGTTCGTGATCTCCGAGCAGGGAACCTCCTGGCCCGCGATCGTCACGCTCTGCGCGCCGTTCATGCAGGCCTCCGCAGCGCCCATGCCGGTGCTCCACAGGAAGCTGAACACCGTCAGGAGGAGGATGACCTCCAGGATCAGGAGCACCGCGCCGACGATGATCGCGGCGAGTGCGAGACCGTTCTTGGCTCCCGCCTTGCGCGACTGCACGAGGCCGATGATGCCCAGGATCACACCGATCAGCGGCATGAAGAAGGCCAGGATGAAGCCGACGATGCCGATCGTCTTCCCGGGCTGCTTCGCCGGAGCGGGAGCGTAGGCCGGGGCGGCGGGCGCCGCGGTGTATGCGGGCGCGGCCTGGGCCTGGGGCTGGGGTTCAGGCTGGGGCTGGGGCGTGTCGGTCATGTCAGGTCCTTCCAGTCGACACTGTCAACTGTAGCCTGGGCGCCGACCGGAGCGCCGGGCGCCACGCGCGGCCGATCAGACCGCGAGCCGGGCCTTCACGACGGCGGCGAGGTCTGCGGCGAGCTGCTGCGCCTGCTCCTCGGTCTCCGCCTCGACCATCACCCGCACCACCGGCTCGGTCCCCGAAGGGCGGAGCAGTACCCGGCCACGCCCGTCGAGCACGATCTCCGCCTGTTCGACGGCCTGGCGCAGCACCTCGTCCGAGCCCGCGCGACTGCGGTCCACACCGCGGACGTTCACGAGCACCTGCGGGTAGACCCTCATGCACGAGGCGAGCTCGGCGAGGCTCTTCCCGGTGCGCTTCACCTCGGCTGCGAGATGCAGCCCGGTCAGGATCCCGTCGCCCGTCGTCGCGTACTCGCTCATGATCACGTGCCCCGACTGCTCCCCGCCGAGCGAGAAGCCGCCGGCGCCGAGCGCCTCGAGCACGTAGCGATCGCCGACGGCGGTCTCGATGATGTCGATCCCGTTGTTCGACATGGCGAGCTTCAAGCCGAGGTTGCTCATCACGGTCGCGACGAGCGTGTTGCGGTTCAGCTTGCCGCGATGCGCCATCGAGAGCGCGAGGATCGCCATGATGCGGTCGCCGTCTACGACCGTGCCGTCCGCGTCGACGGCGAGGCAGCGGTCCGCGTCTCCGTCGTGCGCGATACCGAGATCGGCGCCGTGCTCGAGCACTGCGGCCGTGAGCGGCCCCAGGTGCGTGGATCCAACGCCGTCGTTGATGTTGAAGCCGTCGGGGTCGTTCCCGATGACCGTGACCTGCGCGCCGGCATCGCTGAAGAGGTCCGGCGAGATCCCCGCGGCCGCGCCGTGGGCGCAGTCGAGCACGATGTGGAGACCGTCGAGCCGGAGTCCCTCGAGCGTGCCCAGCAGATGCACGAGATAGCGGTCCTCGGCGTCCGAGAAGCGTCGGATGCGGCCGACCTCGCGACCCGTGTTTCCGGCGTGGGCCACGGACATCGCGGCCTCGATCTCATCCTCGATCTCATCGGCCAGCTTGCGCCCGCCCGAGGCGAAGAACTTGATGCCGTTGTCGGGCGCCGGGTTGTGCGACGCCGAGACCATCACGGCGAAGTCGGCGCCGGTGTCGGCGACGAGGTAGGCCGGGGCGGGGGGGGGGTGGGCGCGGGCGGCGCGCCCGGTGGGCCCCACCGACGCGAGTCCGGAGGCGACCGCGGCCGAGATGAACTCGCCGGAGACCCGGGGATCCCGTGCCAGCACGGCCGTCGCTCGCCGGCTCTCCGAACGGGCCTCGCGGCCGAGCACGAAGGCCGCAGACTGAGCGAGGCCCAGGGCCAGGCCGGCGGTCACATCGACCCCGGCCAAGCCCCGGACCCCGTCCGTGCCGAAAAGGCGTGCCATAGTGCGAGAAGCGCGGCTTAGCGCTTCGAGTACTGCGGAGCCTTACGAGCCTTCTTCAGGCCGGCCTTCTTGCGCTCGATGACGCGGGCGTCACGGCTCAGGAATCCTGCCTTCTTCAGCGTCGGGCGGTTGTGCTCGGCGTCGATCTCGTTGAGCGCACGCGCGATCGCGAGACGAAGCGCACCGGCCTGGCCCGAGGGCCCGCCGCCCTTGATGCGAGCGGTCACGTCGTACGAGCCGCTCAGCTCGAGGACGGTGAACGGATCGGTGATCAGCTGCTGGTGCAGCTTGTTCGGGAAGTACTCGGCGAGCTCACGACCGTTGACGGTCATGGTGCCCGAGCCGGGGACGAGGCGCACGCGGGCGATGGCCTGCTTGCGGCGGCCGACGGCGCTGCCCGGAACGGTCAGCGCGGGGCGCGGGGTCGACGTCGGCGCCTGCGACGCCGGGGTCTCGGTGGTGTAGCTCTCGACGGCCACGTTCTCTTCAGTCACTTGAAAGTCCTTTTCTGAGGTTCTGCGGCGGCGATTACTGCGCGACCTGGCCGATGGTGTAGGTGGTCGGCTGCTGGGCGGCGTGCGGGTGCTCCGAACCTGCGTAGACCTTCAGCTTGCGGAACTGGTCGCGGCCGAGCGAGGTCTTCGGCAGCATGCCGCGGATCGCCTTCTCGACTGCGCGCTCGGGGTTCTTCTCGAGCAGTTCGGTGTAGCTCACCGAGCTGAGGCCGCCCGGGTAGCCCGAGTGGCGGTAGGCGCGCTTCTGCGCAGCCTTCTTGGCCGCCATCACGACCTTGTCGGCGTTGATGATGATGACGTGATCGCCCATGTCCATGTGGGGGGCGAACGTGGTCTTGTGCTTGCCGCGGAGCAGAGCGGCAGCGTGGGTGGCGAGGCGGCCGAGCACCACGTCGGTGGCGTCGATGATGAGCCAGTCGTGCTTCTGCTCAGCGGCCTTCGGTGAATACGTGCGAGTCACAGTATGCTGCTTTCGTTCGAAATGGAGTGGTTCGTGGATCCCTCCCCTGCCGCGTCCCGACCGCTCTGCGTGCGGTGCGAGTGCATCGGCCCCGGGGGGCTCACATTTCGGTGCTGACGCACCAAGGATCTAGCCTAGCATGCGTTTCGACACTGTGCGATGCCGATTCGGGATCCCGCGCCGCCCGGCGCTGCCGAGACGGAGGCGTCCGTCACTCGGGTCGGGTGCGTCGGGCACGCGTCTGTTCCGCGCGCTCGGCGAGGCCGGCGTCTTCCGGATACCTGATCTCCTCGAGGGAGAGACCGTGCGCAGGCATCACGGCGAAGCGGCTGGTGCGCTCCCGGCGATCCCGCAGCCCGATCAGCTCATCCCGATCGATCCGAGAGCCGCCCACGGCCACGACCGCGCCGACGAGCGCCCGGACCATGGAATGACAGAACGCGTCCGCCTCGATCGCCGCAGCAAGTGCGCCGTCCTCCGTCTCGCGCCAGTCGAAGCGGAGCAGATCCCGCACCGACGTCGCCCCCTCGCGCGCCTTGCAGAAGGTCGTGAAGTCCTGCAGCCCGAGCAGTTCCGCGCTCGCGCGTCGCATGGCATCGATGTCGAGCTCGAGCGGCACCTCGGCGGTGAAGCGCGCCGTGAGCGGATCCCTCCGGCCTCCCGCGCCGCGCAGGCGGTACTCGTAGCGGCGGCTGAGCGCGGCGAAGCGCGCGTCGAAGTCCGCGGGCGCCTCGCGCACCGAATGGATCGTCACGTCCGCCGCAGTGGCGCCACCGTGATTCGCGGCGGAACGCCAGGCGTCCCACCTTGAGCGGATCACACCCCCGAGCCGTCGCGCGGTGATCCTGCTCGCGAGTCCGTCGTCGACATCGACGTGCGCCACCTGCCCCCGGGCGTGCACGCCCGCGTCCGTGCGGCCCCCGACCGTGAGTCGCGGAGGCGTCTCGACGCGCAGCAGCACGCCGAGCGCCGACTCGATCTCGCCCTGCACCGTGCGCAGTCCGGGCTGAGCCGCCCAGCCGTGGAAATCGGTGCCGTCGTACGCGACATCCAGACGTAACCGCATGCGCATAGACTATCCGGGTGCACGGCGACCCCGGCACACGCAGAGTATGAGCAGCCAGAGCATCCCGACCGCTCCCGCCCCCGCCGGGGCGGGACGCTCCGACCTTCCCTCGACCCGGTTCGGCGGACTCGACGGTCTCCGCGCCATCGCCGTCGGGCTCGTGCTGGCCTACCACTTCTTCCCGGCCTCGCTGCCCGGCGGGTTCCTCGGCGTCGACATCTTCTTCGTCATCAGCGGCTTCCTGATCACCTCGCTGCTGCTGCGCGAGCGTCAGCGCCACGGTCGCATCAGCCTCATCGGCTTCTGGCGCCGGCGCGCGCGTCGTCTGCTCCCGCCGCTCGTCGTGGTGCTGCTCGCGTGCACCACATTCGCGCTCCTCGTCGCCGCGCTCGGCGGCGGCGATCTGCTGGTCCACATCTGGGCTCAGCTCGCGGGTGCCCTGCTCTTCGTGAGCAACTGGGTGTACATCGCCCTCGGCGGCGACTACTTCACCCGCGACAATCCCGAGCTCTACCGCAACACCTGGTCCCTCTCGATCGAGGAGCAGTTCTACGTCGTCCTGCCGCTCCTCCTGCTCCTCGCACTGCGCGCGCACTCCCGAATCACCCGATCGCTGCTCTTCATCCTGCTCGCCGCGGGCTCCGCGGCGCTCATGGTGCTCTACCTGCACCAGGGCGAGTCGCCCACCAGGATCTACTTCGGCTCCGACAGTCATGTGTTCGGGCTCTTCGCCGGGGTCGCGCTCGCCGTGCTGCTGCAGCCCGTCGATCCGCGCCGCAGGCCGGGCGGCGGCCCGCAGGGCGTCGGGTCCCAGCTCTGGCTGATCCTGCTCGCGACCGCCGGCCTCTCCGTGCTGGGCTGGCAGGCGGCCACGCTGGTCGAGGGAAGCCCGGAGAGCTTCGCCGGCGGCTTCCAGTTGGCATCTGCTGCCGCGCTCCTCGTCGTCTGGGCCGTCTCGCGGCCGGGCGCCTGGGCGGGCCGGGCACTCGACGTCCGGCCGTTGCGCTGGATCGGCGAACGCTCGTACGGGATCTACCTCTGGCACTGGCCCCTGCTGCTGATCGTGCCGGGTCTCGTCGGAGGCGGGGTCGCGGTGGGGCCCGAGGGACTCGGCGATGGCGTCGCCGCCGCAGTCGTCGCGTGGATCTCGCTGATCCTCAGCGTGGCGCTGGCGGCCGCTTCGTATCGTTTCATCGAGCGCCCCGTCCGTCGTCACGGACTCCGCGGCTCGTTCCGCAGCTTCAACCGGGCGTGGGCGACCGGCGGCGCTCGACGAGCGACGGCGGCGACGGTCACGCTTCTCGTCGTCGTCGGGCTCGTCGGCACCGGCACGGCCGTTGCGGTCGCCCCGAGCCAGAGCTCCGCGGCCGCCGCCATCCAACGCGGTCAGGAGGCGATTATCGCGCAGCAGCGTGCGGATCTCGAAGCCGCGGCTCGCGCGCACGGCGTCCCCGGCATGCTCGACGGCCTCGACGGCGACGTCGAGGCCCCGTCGGGCCCGCCCGTCTGGGACGGCGAGTTCGATCCGGACGCCATCCCGCCCGGCCGGCATATGTTCGCCGTCGGCGACTCCGTCATGCTCGCGAGCCTGCCCGAGCTGAAGAGCTCGTTCCCCGGCATCCGCGTCGACGCGGCCGTGTCCCGAGGGATCTGGGCGGGCATCGGCATCGTGCAACAGCTCGAAGCGCAGGGCGGCCTGCGCCCGGTCCTCGTCGTCGGGCTCGGGACGAACGGCCCGGTCGACGCCGCGCAGCTCGACGATCTCGCCCACGCGGCCGGTCCGCGCGCGATCGTGCTCGTCAACGCGCACGCCGACCGCCCATGGATCCCCGGTGTCAACAAGACGCTCGCGAAGTACGCCAGGGCTCACGCGGGCGTCGTCCTGGCCGACTGGGACGCCGCGATCCGGCCCTACCCGGAACGCCTGGCCGGGGACGGCATCCACCCGAACCCGAGCGGGGCGAAGATCTACGCGAAGACCGTCCGCACCGCGCTCATCGAGCTGCAGGATCCCGCCGAGCAGCCCGGCCTGAACTAGGGGAAGGCCGGCGACGACGAAAGCGCCCCGTCCCTCGAGAGGGAACGGGGCGCTCGCGTCTGCGGGAGATCGGTCCTACTCGGCCTTCTCCTCGGCTGCAGCCTCGGCCGGAGCCTCGGCGGCGGCCTCTTCGACCGGAGCCTCGACGGTCTCCTCGGCCTCGACCGGAGCGGTCTCCTCGGCGGCGGGCGCCTCGGCCGGCTTCGCCTTCTTGGGCTTCGGGTTGACGGGCTCGAGAACGAGCTCGATCACGGCCATGGGGGCGTTGTCGCCCTTCCGGAAGCCGGTCTTGATGACGCGGGTGTAGCCGCCTTCGCGGTGCTCGACGAGCGGCGCGATCTCGGTGAAGAGCTCGTGCACGACAGACTTGTCCAGGATCTGACGCATGACGCGACGACGGGCGTGCAGGTCACCGCGCTTGGCGAAGGAGACGAGGCGCTCGGCGACCGGCTGCAGGCGCTTGGCCTTGGTCTCGGTGGTCTGGATCCGCTTGTGCTCGAACAGCTGCGAGGCGAGCTGGTTGAGCATCAGGCGCTCGTGGGTGGGTCCGCCTCCGAGGCGGGGGCCCTTGTTGGGCTTAGGCATTGGTTACTCCGTTGAATGCTCTGTTGTCTGGGTGGCGGCGTCCGGCCGCGAACGGCCGGCCGTCGACTAGCTGATGTCTTCGTCGTAGCTGTAGAACTGCGCGCCGTCGAAGCCGGGCACGGCGTCCTTCAGCGAGAGTCCCATCTCGGTGAGCTTGTCGCGCACCTCGTAGACGGACTTCTGACCGAAGTTGCGGATGTTCATCAGCTGGGTCTCGCTGAGCGCGACGAGCTCGCTCACCGTGTTGATGCCCTCGCGCTTCAGGCAGTTGTAGCTGCGGACCGAGAGATCGAGATCCTCGATCGGGATCGACAGCTCGCCGTCGGTGACGACCTCGGCGGGAGCCGGGCCGATCTCGACGCCCTCGGCGGCGGTGTTCAGCTCACGCGCCAGGCCGAAGAGCTCGACGAGGGTCGAACCTGCCGAGGCGATGGCGTCGCGCGGGCTGATGGCGGGCTTGCTCTCGACGTCGACCACGAGGCGATCGAAGTCGGTGCGCTCGCCGGCACGGGTGGCCTCGACTCGGTAGGTGACCTTCAGCACCGGCGAGTAGATCGAGTCGACCGGGATGCGGCCGACCTCGGCATCGTCGTTGCGGTTCTGAGCGGCGGAGACGTAGCCGCGCCCGCGCTCGATGGTCAGCTCGAGCTCGAACTGCGCCTGGTCGCCGAGCGTGGCGATGACCAGATCGGGGTTGTGCACCTCGACACCGGCCGGAGCGGAGATGTCCGCCGCGGTGACCT
>CAMFIY010000077.1 GCA_945952575.1 uncultured Leucobacter sp. | reverse complement strand
CTACACGCGTAAGATCGTCGGCAGCGTCAGATGTGTATAAGAGACAGGGCCGTGGATCTCGCTCGACGACGAGGTGCGCGGCATCCGCCACGTGATCGACGCGGGCCTTTCCGGCCCGGTGAATCTCAGCGGACCGACCACCGCGAGCGCGAACCGGATCGGGCGCGGCCTGGCGCGATCGATGCACCGCCCGTTCTGGGCGCCGGCGCCGGCGTGGGCGCTCCGGCTCGCGCTCGGCCGCGACACCGCCGACGCCCTCCTGCTGAGCGACGCCGCGGTCGAACCCGAGGCGCTGCTGGTCTCGGGTTTCGCGTTCCGGCACGAGACCCCGGAGGCGGCGATCGCCGACGCGCTGGGGTAGCGGGCCGGGTCGCCCGGGACGGGCCTGGGACCCTCGTGCTTGCCCTGAGCGGACCCTCTTTCGCCGAGCAGACCGGCTATGCCCGGTGAATAGACGGTCCGCTCGGGAAAGAGGGGTCCGCTCGCGGTGCGGGCGGGCGGGGAGGGCGGCGGCTCAGCCGCGGCCGAGTATCCGGCGGGCGACCGCATCCGGGCGCAGATCGAGACGGCGCAGGAACTGGGCGTTGAGCGCCACCACGATGGTCGAGAGCGACATCAGGATCGCGCCGACCGACATCGGCAGTACGAAGCCGATCGGCGCCAGCACGCCTGCGGCCAGCGGCACGGAGACCAGGTTGTATCCGGCCGCCCACCAGAGATTCTGCTTCATCTTGCGGTAGGCCGCGCGCGAGAGCTCGATCACCGACAGCACGGCGCGGGGATCGTCGCCGGCCAGGATCACGCCCGCCGAGGCTATCGCGACATCGGTGCCCGCTCCGATCGCGAGGCCGACATCCGCCTGCGCCAGCGCGGGTGCGTCGTTCACGCCGTCGCCCACCATCGCCACCCGCCGCCCCTCGGCCTGCAGCTCGCGCACCTTCGCCGCCTTCTCCTCGGGCCGCACGCTCGCGAAGAAGCGTTCGATCCCGAGATCGCCGGCGACGTTCGCGGCTACCGCCTCGGCGTCGCCCGTGATCATCACGACCTCGACGCCGAGCCGGTTCAGCGCGGCGACCGCGTCGCGCGACTCGGGGCGTATCCCATCGGCGAGGCCGAGCGCGCCGATCACCTCGCCGTCCCGGAGCACGTGCAGGATGATGGCGCCGCGCGCGCGCCAGGCGTCGAGCTCGGTCGTGCCGGATCCGTCGCCGCCGGCCGCGGCGCCGGATCCCAGCTCCGCCGCCCCCTCTTCCGCGAGCAGCTGCGGACCGCCGACGCGGACCACGCGGCCCTCGATCGTCGCCGTCACGCCGACGGCGGGGGAGGAGGTGAAACCGTGCGCGGCGGGCGCGTCGAGGCCGCGATCCCGGGCCGCCGCGACGATGGCCCGTGCGAGCGGATGCTCGCTGGCGGCCTCGGCGGCCGCGGCCAGGGCGAGCACGCGGTCGGCGTCGACATCCGCACCGACGCCCTCCGCCACCGCGATGCGCTCCACGACCGGCTCGCCCCGCGTGAGCGTGCCCGTCTTGTCGAAGAGCACGGCGTCGACGGTGCGCATGCTCTCGAGCGCGAGCCGATCCTTCACCAGCACGCCGCCGCGCGCCGCGCGCTCGGTGGCGATCGACACGACCAGCGGGATCGCGAGGCCGAGCGCGTGCGGGCACGCGATCACGAGCACGGTGATGGTGCGGACGACCGCATCGTCGGGGAGGCCGAGCAGCGACCACGCCAGCGCGGTCAGCGCCGCCGCCGCGAGCGCGAACCAGAACAGCCAGCCCGCGGCCGTGTCGGCGAGCCGCTGCGCACGGGAGCTCGAGCTCTGCGCTTCGGCGACCAGGCGCTGGATGCCGGCGAGCGCGGTCTGATCACCTGTCGCGGTCACCTCCACGCGCAACCCGGAGTCCGTGGCCACGGTGCCGGCCGTGACGGGATCCCCGATGCCGCGCGCGATCGGCTGGGACTCGCCCGTGATCATCGACTCGTCCATCGAGGCGCGCCCGTCGACGATCCTGCCGTCGGCGGGCACGCTGCCGCCCGGGCGGACGAGCACGATGTCGCCGACGCGGAGTTCGGCAGGCGCGACGCGGACGAGCTGATCGCCGTCGACCCGCTCCGCCTCGTCCGGCAGGAGGGCGGCCAGCGAATCCAGCGCGGTCGCGGTCTGCGCGAGGGCGCGCATCTCGATCCAGTGACCGAGCAGCATGATGACGATCAGCAGGGCGAGTTCCCACCAGAAGTCGAGCTCGTGGTGGATCAGTCCGAGGCTGGCGCCCCAGGAGGCGACGAACGCGACGGTGATGGCCAGGCCGATGAGGAGCATCATGCCGGGTCTGCGCGCGCGGACCTCGGAGACTGCTCCGGTGAGGAACGGTCGGCCGCCCCAGACGTACATCACGGTGCCGAGGATCGGCGAGACCCAGGCCAGGCCCGGCAGGCTCGGAAGCTCGTAGCCGAGGATCATGGCGAACATGTCCGAGAGCGCGACGGTCGGGACCGCGATGACGAGCATGATCCAGAAGAGGCGGCGGAACTGGTCGACGTGATCGCCGTGGTCGCCATGCCCGGCGTGGCCGGAGTGTTCCGCGTGCCCGGCGGGGTGCGCGTGCGCGTCGGGGTCCGCGTGCGCGTCGGGAACGCGCTCGGCCTGGCCGTGTGCGGCGTGATCATGTTCGGCGTGGACGTGCCCGGTACGGCCCGCGTGCGCCTCGTCGGGGTGGTTCATGATTCCTCCGTTCACGGCAAGAGTATACCCCTAGGGGGTATGTTCGCAAGACCGGAGCCCTGCGAGACCCCGGGCTCGGCTCCGTATCCTTGAACCCATGAGCGCCGCCGCACCCCTCGTCGTGATCGCACCGGACTCGCTGAAGGGGAGCTGCTCGTCGCTCGAGGCGGCCAGCGCGATCGCGACGGGCGTGCGCGCGGTCCTCGGCGAGGCGGTGAGGATCCGCGAACTGCCGATGGCCGACGGCGGGGAGGGCACGCTCGAGGCGCTCGTCGCGGCCTGGGGCGGACGGGTGCTGCCGGTCGACGCCACGGACGCGCTCGGCCGCGCGTGCCGTGGCCGGGTCGGCTTCGGCAGCGGAGCACCCGTCGTCGCGATCATCGAGACGGCCGATGCCAACGGGCTCCCGGCGGTCGTCGATCGGCCGCTGCGCCCGCTCGACGCCGACTCGGCCGGTGTGGGCGCGCTCGTGCGCGCGGCGCTCGACGCCGGCGCCGAGGAGATCCTGCTCTGCCTCGGCGGCTCGGCCACGAGCGACGGAGGTGCAGGCATGATGCGGGCGCTCGGTGCGCGGCTGCTCGACGCGGAGGGGTATGACATCGTCCCGGGCGCGCGCGGCCTCGCCGAGCTGAGCCGGATCGATCTCGCGCAGCTGGATCCGCGCGCGACCGGCGTGAGGTGGCGGATCGCCTGCGACGTGGAGAACCCGTTGACCGGCCCGCTCGGCGCGGCCGCGGTGTTCGGCCCGCAGAAGGGAGCCGGCGCCGACGAGGTGGCGGCCATCGATGCGGGCCTCGCGCGTCTGGCCGAGCTGCTCGCCGAAGCGCCGGTATCGGCACCGGCTGCGGTCCCGGCGACGGATCGGTGTCCCGGGGCAGGGATCCCCGGCCGCCGCCGCGCAGAGCAACTCCGCACGCTGCCCGGCCTCGGCGCGGCCGGCGGGCTCGCGCTCGCCCCGGTCGCGCTCTTCGGCGCAGAGCTCGTGCCCGGCGCGGTCCTCGTGAGCGAGGCGATCGGACTGCGCGAGGCGCTGGCCGGCGCCGCGCTCGCCATCACGGGCGAGGGTCGCCTCGACTCCCAGTCGCTGGGCGGCAAGGTCGTCTCGCAGGTGCTCGCCGATGCGGGCCCCGGCACGGTCGTGGCGGTCATCGCCGGCTCGGTGCAGCTCTCGGCCGAAGCCACCCGGGCGGCCGGCATCTCCGCTGCCTTCTCCATCGCCCGGGGGCCGGCGACCCTCGCCGAGCTGCAGTCCGACACCCCGCACCTCCTCGCCGAGGCTGCGGCCCAGCTCTCGGGGCTGTTGGCGGATCGGCTCGCCCCCGGAGCCGCCTGAGCGGCGCGATCGGTCGAGCTCACCGCCGCGACCGAGCCCGCGCCTCTCCCTCGCGACGATCCGAGCGCTCCGTCAGGATCTCAGCACACTCTCCGGCCACGCGCGGAAGAGGCTGCTAACCTGGCGCGCATGTCACGGCGAGCGGGATCCGGTATGCAGCGTGCGCGGCTCGCCGTCAATGCGAGGCTCGGGCTGCCGGGCAGGCTGGTCCTCATGACCGGACTGGTCTTTGCGCTCGTCGTCGGCGTGCTCGGCATGCACACCCTCTCCGCCGACTCCTCGGGCCATGCGCCGACGGCGATGGCGCACGGGCAGGCTGCGACCTCGCACGCCGATGCGTCCGCGGAAGCCGCCGCGCCGACGACCGGGCACGGGGCGTCCGCACCCGTGCAGGGCCCAGTCGAGGGGCCCGGCCCCGATCGCGGCCACGCCGACATGCTGACGCTGTGCGTGCTCGCGCTGCTCGCCGGGCTCCTGCTGCTCCTGCCGCCGGCGGTCCTGCTGATCTCCCGATCCGCGAACCCGTTCCGGGCGCCGGCGCTGCACCCGTTCCGGGCGGCGCCTCCACCGCGCCCGCCCTCACTGATCCTGCTTTCGATCAGCCGCACCTGAAAGGTCGCGCCGGAAGGAGCCGCCGCTGCGGCGCCTCCGGCATGCGACGCCGTTCCGACCGGGGCGGCGTCCATCGATCCTTCAACCACGCCCTGAATCAGAAAGTACGGCACCATGAACAAGTTCGCTCTCGCGCTCGGAACGGGCGCGCTCACCCTCTCCCTCGCGCTCACCGGCTGCAGCAGTGCACCGGCCGGCTCCTCCCACGGCGGGCACGGGTCCGCCGACGACACCGAATCCCCGTCCGCCGCGCAGGCGAATGCGGCCGACCGGATGTTCGCGACCATGATGATCCCGCACCACCGGCAGGCCCTGGAGATGTCGGATGTCGTGCTCGCGAAGGACGGGCTGGATCCGGCCGTCGTCGATCTCGCGCGGAAGATCAAGGCGGCGCAGCAGCCCGAGATCGATCGCATGCTCGACTGGCTGAGGAGCTGGGGCGCCGAGTACGACCCGGACGCCGTGATGGATCACGGCATGAGCGGCATGATGTCCGCCGAGGACCTGGATGCACTCCGTACCGCGACCGGGGCCGATGCCGGCCGGCTCTTCCTCGAGCAGATGATCGCCCATCACGAGGGCGCCGTCGAGATGGCGCGCACCGAGCTCGACGCCGGCCGGTCCGCCGAGGCGCTGGCGCTCGCCCAGCAGGTCGTCGACGATCAGACGGAGGAGATCGCGACCATGAGGCGGATCCTGGAGGCATCCGAATGAAGGGGATCTCCGCATGACCGCGAGGCGCGTCCTCGCCGACCGGGCCGGCGAGCGCCGTCGGCCCGGTCGGGCGCTCGCCGGCGCCGCCGCACTGCTCAGCGTGAGTGCGCTCGCGCTGGTGATGCTCGCGCCGCCGCACCCCACCGCGGGCGACACCGTCGGCGCCGCGGGGGCGCTCCGCTCGCAGGAGCTGACCGGAGAGGCGGCATCGGGCATCGACTTCGACGCGTTCAAGGGCGGGGCCGCCTCCGCGGCTCCCCAAGCCGGCGCCGCGACGCAGGGGGAGACCGGGCTGTTCGACCCGAGCCTGCTCACCGACTCCGCCGTCCGCTACCCCTTCGACCGGCCGATGCCGCTCACGGACGGCTTCGGCTATCGCGTCGCCCCGGTCGAGCAGTTCCACGATGCGCAGGACATCGCGGCTCCGGCGGGCAGCGAGATCAAGGCGATCGCGAGCGGGCTCGTGCTCGAGGCGGGCTGGACCTCCGACGGCTGCGGCTTCGGCCTGAAGGTGCAGCATCTCGTGGACGGTGAGACGCTGACCAGCCGCTACTGCCACATGGAGTCGGGATCCCACGCCTACCAGCGCGGCGATGAGATCCGCATCGGCGACGTGGCCGGGCGCGTCGGCAACACCGGGATGGCGTTCGGCGCGCATCTGCACCTGGCGCTGCGCCTGGAGGGCGAGCCGATCGATCCCCTGCCCTACATCGCCGCGAAGGCGGCGGGCTGAGTCGTCGGCCGCATCTTTATCCGCCGCATAGCCGACTCTCGCCTCTCCGGCATCTTCGACTCCTACCTTCGATCTCGGGCCCGGGAGGATCCGGGCACTCGGAGCTGCACCGCGCCTCGGCGTGGCGGCGCAGGATGCAGAAGGACGGATCGATGGCGGCAGTTGAAATCAGACGGCGTCTCGCCGGGGTGCGGAGGCGCACCTGGGTGATCCTCGGCGCCGTCGCGGCACTGATCATCGGTGGGGGGACCACCGCGATCGTGTGGGCCGCGACCGGGCAGGGCGCTTCGGCCGCCCCGATCACGCGGACGGTCTCCGCGAGCCTCGAGACCATGGAGAAGTCGGTGGAGACCACCGGCACGCTCACGCCCGCCGTGCAGGAGGACGTGAGCTTTGCCGCTTCAGGCACGGTCACGAGCGTGCGCGTCGAAGCAGGCGACACCGTGAAGAAGGGCCAGACCCTCGGGACCGTCGACTCGCTGCAGGCGAATGCCGACCTGCTGCAGGCGCGCTCGGATCGCGCCGACGCCCGCGCGCAGCTCGCCGCCGTGCAGGACGCCGCTGACGGCACCGCCGCCTCGGACGCGCGGCTCGCCGCAGCCGAGTCCGCCGTCGAGGTCGCCGATCAGGCGGTTGCGGACGCGAAGGAGGCGCGCGCCGGGGTCAGGCTGACTGCCCCGGTCTCCGGCATCGTCACGGCGGTCGGCGTCGAGGTCGGCGACGCGGTCACCGGCTCCGGATCCTCGAACTCCTCGAGCTCCTCCGCGAGCGGTGCGAGCGGTTCCCCGCAGGGCACCGGGGTCTCGGCCGCCGGCGGATCCTCGAGCTCGTCGTCGTCCTCGTCGTCCTCGACCGCGCAGTTCACGATCGTCGGCACGGACGAGTGGAGCGTCGCCGTGTCGCTGGGCGAAACCGAGATCGGGCGGATCGCGGTCGACGACCAGGTGGAGCTCGCGACCGACGACGGCACCAAGCTCTTCGGCACGGTCGGCGAGATCGGCAAGCTCCCCTCGACGAGTTCGGGCACTGCCGCGTTCCCGGTGACGATCGATCTCACCGGAGACACCGAAGGCCTCTACGACGGTACCTCGGTGACGGCGACCATCATCTACGAGCGCCGCAGCGACGTGCTGACGGTGCCCAGCATGGCGGTCACCACCGCCGACGACGGCACGAGCACGGTGACGATGGTCGGATCCGACGGGAAGGAGAGCACCCGGACCGTCACCGTCGGCGAGACCTCCGGCACGCTCACCGAGATCACCAAGGGTCTGAACGAGGGTGACAAGGTGCTGGTCACGGTCTTCACGCCCGGCGCCTCGGGCAGCGGCAGCGGCGGCGCCGGGAGCGGCAGCGGCGGTCGCGGGCAGTTCCCCGGCGGCGAGCTGCCGGACTTCGGAGACGGGCAGATGCCCGACTTCGGCAACGGGCAGATGCCCGACTTCGGCAACGGGCAGATGCCCAGCCTCCCGGGCGGTGGCCAGTGATGCGCGACGCACTCATGGAGCGTCCCGCAGCGGGCGCCGAGCCCCACCGCGACGATCCCGTCATCGAGCTCAGCGGGGCGCGCAAGACCTACCGCTCGGGCGACATCGAGTTCGAGGCGCTGCGCGGAGTGGACCTCAGCATCACCGAGGGCGAATACGTCGCGATCATGGGCCCCTCGGGATCCGGCAAGTCGACGCTCATGAACGCGCTCGGCTGCCTCGACACCCTGACGAGCGGAAGCTACCGGCTCGACGGCGAGGACGTCGAGGATCTCGACGACGATCAGCTCGCCGAGATCCGGAACCGCAAGATCGGCTTCGTCTTCCAGCAGTTCCATCTGCTGCCGGAGCTGACGGCGCGGCAGAACGTCGCCCTCCCGCTCATGTACGGCCGCGTGCCGCTGCAGGAGCGGCAGGAGCGGGCGGCCGCGGCGCTCGAGAAGGTCGGCCTCGGCGATCGCCTCGACAACCGGCCGGGCGAGCTCTCCGGCGGCCAGCAGCAGCGCGTCGCCGTGGCACGTGCGCTGGTCACCGAACCGACCATGCTGCTCGCCGACGAGCCGACGGGCAACCTCGACACCGTCTCGACCGCCGACGTGCTCGCGCTCTTCGACGAGCTGCACGCGACCGGGCGCACGATCGTGCTGATCACGCACGAGCACGAGGTGGGGCGGCGGGCGCAGCGGATCATCCGCGTCCGCGACGGCGTGATCGACACCGACACCGTGAGCACCGACACCCGGGAGGTGCGCGTCCGATGAACTGGAGCGAGACGCTGCACGCCAGCTGGGCCGCGGTGCGGGCGCACACGATGCGCTCCCTGCTCACGGTGCTCGGGATCCTCATCGGCATCGCCGCGGTCATCCTGACCGTCGGCCTCGGCCTCGGCACGCAGAAGGACGTGAGCGAGCAGATCAGCTCGCTGGGCAGCAATCTGCTGATCGTCTCGCCCGGGTCGAGCACCGGCTCGGACGGGATCCGCGGCGGCTTCGGCAGCGGCACGACGCTGACCCGGACCGACGCCGAAGCGCTGACCAGCAGGGTCAGCGCGCCCGACATCAGGGCCGTGGCGGCCGAGAAGTCGACCTCGACCTCGCTCGAGGCGAACGGCACGAACTGGACGACCACGGTCACCGGCACGACGGCGAGCTGGCTCGACGTCCGATCCCGCACCCTCGCCTCCGGCAGCTTCATCACGGACGAGCAGGATCGGGACGGCGCCGCCGTGGTCGTGCTCGGCTGGGAGACCGCGCAGGAGCTCTTCGGCACCCCGCGCGCGGTGGGGTCCTCCGTCACCATCGACGGCACGTCGTTCGAGGTGATCGGCGTGCTCGAGAGCGCGGGATCCGACTCGTCGAGCAATCTCGACGACGTCGCGATCGCGCCGCTGTCCACGGTGGCGAACCAGCTCATCGGCGGCACGAGCAGCCAGAGCGTGTCGACCATCTACATCCAGGCGCAGTCGACCGACCGGATCTCGGGCGCCTACCAGCAGGCCACTCAGCTCCTGCTGAACCTGCACGGGATCACGAACGCCGACGACGCCGACTTCTCGATCAGCAGCCAGGAGGCGCTCGTCTCCACGGCGACCAGCGTGTATCGCACGCTCACGGTGCTGCTCACCGGCATCGCGGCGCTCTCCCTGCTCGTCGGCGGGATCGGCGTGATGAACATCATGCTCGTCTCCGTCACCGAGCGCACGCGGGAGATCGGTCTGCGCAAGGCGCTCGGCGCCCCGGGCTGGGCGATCCGGCGCCAGTTCCTCAGCGAGGCGGCGATCCTCGGCCTGAGCGGCGGCTTGATCGGCGCCGTGCTCGGGATCGGGGCAGCCTTCGCGCTGCCCGGCGTGATCGGCAGCTCGATCGTCATCTCGCCGGTGGCCGTCGTGCTCGCGATCGTCATCGCGGTCGGGATCGGCGTCGTCTTCGGCGTCTATCCGGCGACGCGCGCCGCCAAACTCGCCCCCATCGACGCGCTGCGGGCGGATTGACGCGCTGCGGGCCGGATGACGGCCGAGCGCAACGTTCCACCACCCACTCGACTCCACTCTCACCCGAGGAGACATCATGATCACCATCCGCCTCAAGACGATCGCCGCCGTCGGCGCGATCGGGCTCTCGATGCTCGCCCTTGTCGGCTGCTCGTCCGGCGGCACGCAGGCCGCCGCGAACAGCACGCAGCAGCAGGACTCCGGAGGCTCGGGATCCGACACCGCTCAGCGACAGCGCCCGGGCGTGAGCGGCACCATCGCCGCTGCAGAGAGCGATGGGACGCAGGGCGGCAAGCTGCAGGTGCAGAGCTCGGACTCGCAGACCGCGGTCACCTATACCGGCGACACGACGATCACCCGGCAGGTCGCGGCGAAGCAGGCCGATCTGGTGGCCGGAGTCTGCATCACGGGCATGTCCGGGTCGATGCCCGGCGGCGACTCCAGCGGCGGATCGAGCACCGGATCGGGCTCCGAGAGTGCGCTCAGTCGCGTGACCATCAGCGATCCGGTCGACGGCGCGTGCGGTTTCGGCGGCTTCGGCGGCGGTGGCGGCGTGCCGAACGGCGGCGAGACGCCCGAGGGCGGCACGCCGCCGACCGACCTGCCCGAGGGGACCTCGCCGGCCGCGGACGCACACGCGCCGGGCGGCGCCGGCTCCGGCGGATTCGCCAGCGGC
>CAMFIY010000076.1 GCA_945952575.1 uncultured Leucobacter sp. | reverse complement strand
ATCTCGTAGCCCATGCAGGAGTAGGCGTACTCGACGTGATAGCCCAGCGGATCGCGCACCCGCCAGAGTTTGTGCAGGTCGCCCGGCAGGGATCCCGCGGCTTGCACGATCACATCGCGCGGCGCGGAGGCGCGCTGGACGGCCCCGATGATCTCGGGCTGGCCCGGGCGCTCGAGCCCGGAGGGCTCGAAGGCCTCGTCCACGAGCTCGTCCCAACCCGCCTTCTCCGCCGCGATGCGGGCCGCGTAGTCCTCACCGACGCGGTGACCGGCGAGTGCCTCGCCGAGCGCGAGCAGCGCTTCGCGGGCGTCGGCGATCACGGGCAGCTGCGTGCCGTGCTTGTAGGCGTCGAACGAGGCGACGTTGACGTTGACGAACTTCACCCCGGGGTGCCGGAACGCCGTGCGCGAGGCGCTGGTGAAGTCGCTGTAGCGCGTGCCGATCCCGATCACCACATCGGCCTCGGCCGCGAGGCGGTTCGCGGCGAGGGAGCCGGTCGCGCCGACGCCGCCCAGGTACCGTGGATGGTCCCACGCCAGTGCGCCCCCGCCGGCCTGAGAGGTGCCGACGGGGATCCCGGTCGCCCCGACGAATGCGCGCAGCTGATCCTCGGCGCCGGAGTAGATGACGCCGCCGCCCGCGACGATCAGCGGCCGCTTCGCCTCGCGGATCGCCGAGACCGCCGCGGCGAGCGCATCGCGCTCGGGCAGCGGGCGGCGGATCCGCCACTCGCGCGGCTGCAGGAACTCGACCGGCACGTCGAGCGCCTCCGCCTGCACGTCCTCGGGAAGCGCGATCGTCACGGCACCCGTGTCGGCGGGATCGGTGAGCACGCGCATCGCGGCGAGCGCGATCGAGAAGAGCTGCTCGGGGCGCTGCACGCGGTCGAAGAATCGCGAGACGGGCCGGAACGCGTCGTTGACGGTGATCCCGATGTCGTGCGGCTGCTCGAGCTGCTGCAGCACCGGATCCGCGACCCGGGTCGCGAAGGTGTCGCTCGGGAGCAGGAGGGCGGGCAGACGGTTCGTGGTCGCCAGGGCCGCACCGGTCAGCATGTTGCTGGCGCCCGGACCGACCGAGGCCGCGGCGGCGTAGGTGCCGCGTCTGCGGTGCATGCGCGCGTAACCGACCGCCTGGTGCACCATCGCCTGCTCGTTGCGCGCCTGGTAGTAGGGCATGAGCTCGGGCTGTTCGACGTTCAGCTGCTTGAGCGCCTGACCGACGCCCGCGACATTGCCGTGGCCGAAGATCCCGAAGACTCCCGGGACGGTGCGCTCGCGGATCTCGGTGCCGTCGGCCTCTCGGTCGACGGTCCACTGGTTCGCCAGGAACTCGATCAGCGCCTGGCCGACCGTCATGCGTCGCGTGGTCATCGATGCTCTCCAGTCCGGGTCTTCTCGACCCCCGATCCGAAGGGAAGGCGGGGGTCCATCTCCAGGCCCTCCCAGGTGTCGCGCACCCAGGCGTGGGCCGGGTCGTCGCTGATGTTCCAGACGCGCTCGGCGTCGGGGCCGGCCATCACGTTGAGGTAGTAGAGATCGTAGCCCGGCGCGGCGACTGCGGGGCCGTGATAGCCGTAGGGCACCAGCGCGACATCGCCGGTGCGGACCATCGCGTCGATCTCGATCTCGCCGGCCGGCGAGGAGTACGCGCTGAACATGCCGAAGGCGCGATCCTCCGTCACCTCGGCGGGGGCCCCTGCGGCCGGCGCCGTCTCGAAGTAGTAGATCTCCTCGAGGCGGGACTCGTGACCGGGCACGTGCTCGTCGTGCTTGTGCGGCGGATAGGAGGACCAGTTCTCCGCCGGGGTGATCACCTCGCAGACGATGAAGCGAGCGGCGTCGAGGGCTGCCGGCGTGCCGAAGTTGTGCACCTGGCGGCTCGATGCACCGGATCCCCGCAGTTCGACGGGCACGTCGGCGACGCCGATGTAGCGGGTGGGCCGGATGGTCTCGGTCGGAGAGCTCGCGACGGCGAAACGGCCGCCGTCGCGGGCGACGACGGTAGCGGTGGCGGCCGCGGAGAGGTAGAGCACGTCGGTGGCGCCGGAGAAGACCGAGGAGCGGCCCATGAGTTCCGTCACCGTCTCGGCGCCGCCCTCGCTGTGCGTGACCGTGAAGGACCCCGCGAGCGGCACGATGAGGCGCTCGACGCCGCGGCCGTCGGCGATGCTGCCCTCGAGCGCGACCGATTCGCCCGCGCCGAGCCGACTCACGCGCAGGCCGGTGTGCCGCCAGCCCGGAGTGCGCTCATCGACCACGGTCTCCCAGGCCGCCTCGGCGCCGGATCCGGCGAGCTCGCCCCGGCGATGGAACCACCGCCCGGCCGTGCTCGCGATCCCGGTCGCGTTCGCCGCCTCGACTGCGTCGGTCATCTCGTCTCCTCCGATGTCGATCGTCATGCGGCGGCGCCGCGGTGGACCAGCGCGGCCGCGGTGTCGACCGCTGCCGCCACGTCGTCGTCGTGCGGGTAGAGCAGGGTGCGGCCGACGGTGAGCCCGCGGACCCCGGGCAGGGCGAGCGCGCGCTCCCAGGAGGCGAATGTCTCGTCGGGGTCACCGCCGTTGTCGCCGCCGAGCAGGAGGGTCGGCATGGTGGTCGCCTGCATCACTCGCTCCATCTCGGGCACGACGGGCAGCTTCATCCAGGTGTACGCGCTCGAATTCCCGAGACCCGCCGCGATGGCGGTCGAGAGGATCACCGCATCGGCCGACAGGTCGTTGACCACCCTGCCGTTGACCCGGCGACTCATGAACGGCTCGAGCATGATGGGCAGCTTCGCCGCAGCGGCGGCATCGACGGCGCGCGCGGTCGCCTCGAGCGTCGCCGCCGTGCCGGCGTCGTCGAGATCGATCCGGATCAGCGCCTTGGCGAAGTCGATCCCCTGGCGCACCATCGCGTCCGCGTCGTACGCCGTGTAGCGGTCGTCCATCTCGAAGGCGGCGCCGCGCAGGCCGCCGCGATTCATGGAGCCGACGACGATCTTGTCGTCGAGCAGTCCGAGCGCTGCGAGGTCGTCGATGATGTCCGGGGTGCCGAGCACGCCGTCCACGCCGGGCCGAGAGACCGCGATGGCCATCCGGTGGAGCAGCTCGTACCGGTCGGCCATGGCGGTGGGGTCGGATCCCACCGCGACGGCCCCGCGCGCGGGATGATCCGCGGCGACGATGAAGAGCCGGCCGTCGCCGCGGATCAGCTCGCGTCGTCGGCGTGCTCCGAGCACGCGCCCGATCGCGTCGGGATCCGCAGCGCGCAGATCGCGCAACCGGTCGAACGCGTCGGGTGAAAGCACCGGTCGGTTCACCATTTCAGGCCCCCTTTGCGAGGATCGCCTCGACCTCGGCGGCATCGGGCATCGCCGTCGAGCATTCGAGCCGCGTGGCGACGATGGCCCCGGCCACATTGGCGAAGCGGAGCACCCGTTCGAGATCCCAGCCCTGGATCAGCCCGTTGCACAGGGCGCCGCCGAAGGCGTCGCCCGAGCCGAGGCCGTTGACCACCTCGACGAAGTGCGGGGGCACCTCGACCGTCTCCTCCCGCGTCTTCGCCAGCACTCCCTTGGGGCCCTGCTTCACGATCGCGAGCTCGACGCCGCGCTCGAGGAGCGCGTCCGCTGCGCGGATCGGTTCGGTCTCGCCCACCGCGACCTGGCATTCCTCGCGGTTGCCGACTGCGACGGTGGCGCGGTCGAGGCCGAGGGCGGCCTGCTCGGTCGCCTCAGCCGGATCGGCCCAGAACATGGACCGGTAGTCGAGATCGAACACGGTGTGCCGGGCGCGATCCCTGGTCGCGAGTGCGGCATGGTGCGCGCCGCGGCTGGGCTCCTCGCTCAGTCCCGTCAGCGTGAACCATAGGATCCGCGCATTGCGAATCGCGTCGGCGTCCAGCTCCTCAGCGGTGATCTGCAGATCCGGCGCTTTGGGTTTGCGGTAGAAGTAGATCGGGAAGTCGTCAGGGGGGAATATCTCGCAGAAGGTGATCGGGGTCGGGTACTCGTCGTCGGTGCGCACGAAGCGAGGATCGACGCCGAGACGCTCGAGCTCCCTGAGCAGGTAGCGCCCGAACGGATCGTCCCCGACTCGCGACACGAGCGCGCTCGCGAGTCCGTAGCGCGCCGCGGCGACGCTCACGTTCGCGGCGCTTCCGCCCAGGAACTTGCCGAAGGTGTCGACGTCTTCGAGATGCCCGCTCTGCAGCGGGTAGATGTCGACGCCGAGGCGGCCCATCGCCAGAAGATCGAGTGCTGCGTGATCGCTCATACCGGTGGCCTCCTCATCGATCGCCGCATGACCGTCCGGGTCGGGAGCATGCGGCGGTGTCCCGCATCTCCATAATGTCCTAACAATCTCACAAAAACAACTCTCAGGTCCGAGGATGCGACTCCCTACCGCGAACAAGGGGGCGAAGACATATCATTGTCCTCACATGGGGCGCCATCACTGGCGGGTCGGAGAGGATCGGATGTCGAGCGAGACGGTGTGGCCGGACGAAGTGTTCCTGGATCTGGACCGCAACGGGCCGGTCCCCCTCTACTTCCAGGTCTCGAGCCGACTCGAGGACGCCATACGCAGCGGTCGGATCCCGGCCGGCGCCCGGCTCGAGAACGAGATCGCGATCGGCGAGCGGCTCGGCCTCTCCCGCCCGACCGTGCGTCGTGCGATTCAGGAGCTCGTCGACAAGGGCCTGCTGGTGCGTCGGCGCGGAATCGGCACGCAGGTCGTGCAGAGCACGGTCAGCCGCCCCGTCGAGCTCACCAGCCTCTACGAGGATCTGCGGAGCTCCCACCACGAGCCCAGCACGCGCGTGCTGCTGCACGCCGTCGAACCGGCGAGCGAGGAGATCGCAGCGCACCTCCGCGTCCCCGTCGGCAGCATGATCCTGCACTTGCGCAGGCTGCGCAGCACGGATGGCACTCCCGTCGCGCTGCTCGAGAACTATCTGCCGGGCGAGTTCACCGACATCACCGAGGAGCAGCTCGCGGAGACCGGGTTGTACCAGGTGCTGCGCTCCCGAGGAGTCGCGATCCGCGTCGCCAATCAGTCCATCGGCGCGCGCCGCGCCGCGCAGGAGGAGGCCGAGCTGCTCGACATCGCACGCGGCGGCCCCGTGCTGGCGATGGAGCGCGTCGCGTTCGACAACTCGGGCAGCGTGATCGAGTACGGGCACCACAACTATCGCCCCGGTCTCTAGCGCTTCGAGACGCGGCTCGTCGCCAAGTAGCGCGCCGCGGATCGACCCCGACCCAGCCGCTTCGAGCTCGGTCGTCACCTATGGGCGCCAAACCACCCCGAAATGCCGATCTCTGACGACCGAATCGACTCGGTCGGCCGACTGCTATCTGCCGAGGCGGCGCTGGCGCGTCGAATAGTCGCGCAGCGCCCGGAGCAGATCGACCTCGCGCAGATCCGGGTAGAGCGCCTCGACGACGTAGAACTCCGAGTAGGCCGACTGCCAGATCATGAAGTCGCTGAGCCGCTGCTCCCCCGATGTGCGGATGACGAGATCGGGATCGGCCTGCCCGCGCGTCCACAGGTGCTCGCCGATCGTCTCCGGGGTGAGGCGCTCCGCGAGCGTCTCGATGGTGCCCCCCGCGGCCTGATGCTCGGCGATGACGCTGCGCATCGCGGCGGTGATCTCGCTACGCCCGCCGTAGCCGACCGCGAGATTGACGTGCAGGCCGGTACGATCCTTCGTCGATTCCTCGGCATCGGCGAGCGCGGCGGAGAGCCCGGGCGCGAGCCCGTCGCAGCTGCCGACGTGCTTGACCCGCCACTCGGGCACCTCCGCGAGCGCGCGCGAGAGATCCGCGATGATCCCGAACAGTTCATCCAGTTCGGCGCCGTCGCGCCCGCTCAGGTTGTCGGTCGACAGGAGATAGAGGGTCACGACACCCACTCCAGCCTCCTCGCACCAGGCGAGGAACTCGGGCACCTTTCGCGCCCCCGCACGATGACCCACGCCGACGCGCTCCTGCATCCGCTGCTTGGCCCAGCGACGATTGCCGTCGACGATCACCGCGACGTGATGCGGGATCCGGGCGGGATCGATCTCCCGACGCAGCCGGCGCTGGTACAGGCGGTACAGCAGCCCGGGGCGCGGTGACGTTCGCTCGGGATTCACTCTGCGAGTGTACCGGCTGCATCCCGCCGGGACATCGGGATCAGCGCAGGTAGTACGGATCGAGCGCGAGCAGCAGCGCCGCCGTCCAGTGGCAGAGGAACGCGAGGACGGTGAGCGCGTGGAAGATCTCGTGGAACCCGAAGACGCCGGGCACCGGGTTCGGGCGCTTCAGCCCGTAGACGACCGAGCCGAGCGTGTAGAGCAGCCCGCCGACGATCACGAGGACCATCGTCGCGGGATTTGCGTTGAAGATGTCGACGATGAACATCATCGCCGCCCAGCCGAGCAGCACGTACAGCGGCACGTACAGCCACCGCGGCGCGCCGAGCCAGAACACGCGGAAACCGATCCCGAGCAGCGCGCCGGCCCACACCAGGACCAGCAGCAGGATCCCCTTGTTCAGCGGCAGCGCGAGCAGTGCGATGGGCGTGTAGGTGCCCGCGATGAGCAGGAAGATGTTGGCGTGGTCGAGCCTGCGGAAGACCTGCTTCGTGCTCGGCTTCCAGTTGAAGCGGTGATACAGCGCTGAGACGCCGAACAGCAGCATGCTCGTCAGCATGTAGACGGCCGCGGCCCATTTCGCGACGGGGCCGTGGGCGAGGCTGATGAGCACGATGCCCGCGGCGACGGCGACCGGGAAGGTGCCGGCATGGATCCAGCCCCGCCAGCGCGGCTTCGGCTCGACCGGTGCGGCACCGGTGGCCTCGCTCTCCCCGCCGTGCCGCTCGAGCGCATCGTCCAGCAGCGGCAGCGACAGGCTCTCCGGGTCCGGGAACGGGTGGGGCTCGCGCTGGGTCATGCTGTCGAGTATGACAAATCCCACAGATTCACGGCTGCATATATGTGGAGAATCTGAGATCGACTCGAGTGTGCGCGGCCGATCCTGGCGCATGCGCCGATGCGGCGCCGGGGGATGACCGGCTCAGCCCAGCCCGAATCGCGTCGTCGTGCTCGCGATCCAGCGTTCGAGGAGCTCCTCCCCGTTCCGGGCCAGCTCGGGCCCCAGCTGTCCGAACACCTCCGCGCTGAGCAGGCCGATGAATCCGGTCCAGGCTTCGACCGCGGCCGCGGCGAGCCGGGGATCGGCCTCGACCCCGAGCTCGGCGGCCCCGGCCGCGAGCTCGCGGGCCAGCCCGCTTCCGAGCGGAGCTTCGAGGATCGCCTCCGTGGGCGGTTCCCCGGCGGCGAGGAGCACGAGGAAGACCGCCATCACGCGAGTACCGGGCTCGGTGGTCTGCTCGGGAGGCGCCGCATAGCCGGGGACCGGGGAACCGTAGGCGAGCGCCCAGCGCGCCGGATTCCGCACGGCCCAGCCGCGCACGCCGCGAGCGAGCACGGCGAACCGGGTCGCCGTCCGTGCACCCGGGTCGTCCCGGGCGAGCGCTTCCGCGGCGAGATCGGAGAAGGCATCGACGAGAAGCATCGTCAGCAGCTCGTCCCGACTCGCGACGTGACGATAGATGGCCGACGAGGACACCCCGAGCCCTCGGGCGATCTCGCGGACCGAGAGCGCCGCAGCGCCCACCTCGGCGAGCTGGCGCGCGCCGAGACGCAGGATGCCCTCGCGCATCCGCGCACGGGCCTCGGCATGGGTGCGTCTGGGTCGGCTCATGTGCGCCAGTCTGGCATTCTCATCCCCTCGACGCAATTCAGAGAGCAGTGCTCTTGTTATTAGGCGTTCGTCGATCTAGAGTGGATTCCGAACATAGAGAGCAGTGCTCACTAAAGGAGGAATCATGCGCTATCTCATCACCGGTGCGGGCCAGATCGGCCGGCAGCTCGCGCAGGATCTGGCGAGGGACGGGCACGAGGTCACGACCCTGCGCCGCGGCAGCGATGCGGTCTCCGATGCGACGGTGATCAGCGGCGACGCCGGCGACCGCGCGATCCTGCGGCGGGCCGCCGCAGGCGCCTCCGCGATCTTCCACTGCATCCACACCGACTACTCGGCGGCGGCGTTCGACCGCGATCTCCCCGACCGGGAGTCCGCGGTGATGGACGTCGCGGCGGATCTCCACATTCCGGTCGTCTTCCCGGAATCGGTCTACGCCTTCGGACGGAACGCGACCGATCTCGGCGAGCACAGCGCGATCGCGCCCGTGTCGCCTCTCGGCCGTTCCCGCGCCGCGCTGCTCGCCGCACGCGCGGCCCACTCCGCTCGCACGGCCTCGGTCGTCGCATCGGATCTGGTGGGTCCGACCGCGCGGCCGGCGGCCGCGGTGATCCAGATGCTCATCCTTTCCCCCGTCAGCGCGGGCAAGCGGGTCTGGGCGATGGGCGACCCGGATGCGCCGCATGCCGTCACCTACGTGCCGGACCTGAGCCGCGCCATGATCGCCGCGGCTCCGCTGGCCCGCGGAGCCGGTGAGGACGCGCTCCTCATCGCGCCGACCGGGCCCGCGCGGTCGCAGCGGGAAATGGCGCAGGATGCCGCCGTCGCATCCGGCCGCCCGGCCCCCGGGGTCTCGCGCATCCCGAGCGCACTCTTCGCACTGGGCGCCCCATTCTCGGCGAGCGCTCGCGAGCTGTACCGGCAGCGCTACCTCTGGGAGGCCCCGAGCAGGCTGCGACCGGGGCGGCTCACCGTCGAACTCGGTCTCGAGCCGACCCCGTGGAGCACGGTGCTTCACGAGTGGGCATCCGCCCTGCCCGCGGCTCCGGCTCAGTGAACGGGCCGGCCGCCGAGCACCCCGAGCACCGCCTCGCCGTAGCGCTCGAGCTTCGCGTGGCCGATGCCGCTGATCCCGAGCAGCGCCTCCGAGTCGGCCGGGAGGTGCACCGCGAGCGCACGGAGCGTCGCGTCGCCGAAGACCACGTACGGCGGCACCCCCTGATCGCGCGCCTCCCCGAGACGCCAGGCCCGCAGCAGGTCGAACACCTCGACCTGCTCGGGGCTCAGGTCTGCGGTCGCCGCGGATCGCTTCGCCCCGCCGGAGCCTGACCCGCCGCTGCGCGCGATCACCTCCTCGCGCATCAGCACCTGATCCTCGCCGCGCAGGATCGGCTTGGCCGCCTCGCTCGGCGCCAGCACGCCCCACTCCCCCCGGCTCTCGAGCACGCCGACGGCGAGCAGGTGCCGCACCACGCCGCGCCACTGGGCCACGGAGAGGTCCGATCCGATGCCCCAGGTCGAGAGCTCGTCGAGGCGCAGATCCCGCGTCCGCTCGCTCTCGACGCCGCGCAGCACGTCGATGTGCTGACCGGCCGCGAAGGTGCGCCCCCGTTCGCGCGAGATCCGAATGATGGTCGAGAGCAGTTTCTGCGCCGGGATCGTCGCGTCCCACAGCTTCGGCGGATCGAGGCAGACATCGCAGTTGCCGCACGGCTCCGCGATGCTCTCGCCGAAGTATCGCAGCAGATACTGCCGGCGGCAGGCGGTGATCTCGCAGAGGGCGAGCATCTGGTTCAGATGGGCGAGCTGGTTGCGTCGCGTCGCCTCGTCACCGTCGCCGCTCTCGATCAGCTGCCGCTGCTGCACCACATCGGCGAGGCCGTAGGCCATCCACGCCTCGGCGGGGGCTCCGTCGCGGCCGGCGCGCCCGGTCTCCTGGTAGTAGCCCTCGACCGACTTGGGCAGATCGATGTGCGCGACGAAGCGCACGTCGGGCTTGTCGATCCCCATGCCGAAGGCGATCGTCGCCACCACCACCACGCCGTCCTCGCGCAGGAATCGCGTCTGCGCCTCGAGTCGCTGTTCGGCCGGCAGCCCGGCGTGATACGCGACCGCGTCGATGCCCGCCTCGCGCAGCCAGGCCGCGGCCTGCTCGGTCTTCTTGCGACTGAGCGCATAGACGATGCCTGCCTCGCCGGCGTGCTCGCGGCGAACGAAGTCGACGAGCTGATCCCGCACCTTCGTCTTCGGCACGATCCGATAGCGGATGTTCGGGCGATCGAAGCTCGCCACGAAGTGCCGCGCACGCTCGAGGTGGAGCCGCTCGGTGATCTCCCGGTGGGTCTCCGGCGTGGCGGTCGCCGTGAGCGCGATCCGGGGCACGTCGGGCCAAGTCTCGGCGAGCGCGCCGAGCCGCAGGTAGTCGGGGCGGAAGTCGTGCCCCCACTGCGACACGCAATGGGCCTCATCGATCGCGAAGAGCGCGATCCTGCCGCGCTGCAGCAGCTGCACCGTGCCGGGCGATGCGAGACGCTCGGGCGCGAGGTAGAGC
>CAMFIY010000075.1 GCA_945952575.1 uncultured Leucobacter sp. | reverse complement strand
CTTCGTCGGGAGGAACGCGAGTGAGGAAACACAGAGCAGATCGATCCGCTCGAAGAGCGATGCTGCGAGCACGTGCTCGCTCTCCGCGTGCGCACCGCCGCCGCGTGGGCCGAAGCCGTCGAGCGTCGGGATGCCGAGCGAACCGAGCAGGTTCGTGTCTCCCGCCCCGCTCGCCGGACGCCCGGTGAGAGTCTGTCCGATGCCTGCGGCGACGGCGCAGACTTCGGCGAGCAGTGCGCGGTCGGCGTCGGACGGGAGCCAGGCGGGTCGATGGCTCAAGACGTCGAAGTCGAGGCGCGCCCCCGGCCTGATCGGGGTCAGCCCGCGGATGCCTGCCAGGACTCGCTTCTCCGCGACGGGTTCGACGAAGCGGAGACCGATCTCGGCCGTCGCATGATCCGGCACGACATTGGTGCGGGCTCCGCCGTGCACCGTGCCGACGTTGCAGAGGACCGGGGAGGGCAGATCGTCGGCCGAGGTGATCGCCCGGATGCGGAGCAGCTGGTCGACCAGCTCGTCGATCGCGGAGACTCCCAGCTCCGGGTCGAGCGCCGCGTGGGACGCGCGGCCGTCGACGGTCAGGCGGACCCTCGAGCTCCCGCGTCTGCCGATCTTGAGCGCGCCGTCGGGATGCGGCGACTCGAAGCCCAGAGCGCCTCGGGCGTCGAGTGCGAGCTCGCGCAGCAGCGACTGGGTGGTGGGGGATCCCACCTCCTCGTCGCAGGTCAGCACGATCCGCACGGCGTGGTGCTTCCGCCCTGCGAGGCGGGCAAGGGCGGCATGCATGACGACGATGCCGCTCTTCATGTCGTAGGCGCCGGGGCCGGCGATGCGTCTCCCGTCGTCCGCCCAGGGCACGTTCGTCGCGAGCGTGCCGACCGGCCAGACGGTGTCCGTGTGGCCGACGAGCAGGAGGGGGGCGCCGTCTCCGGGCGCATCGATCACCAGATTCGTCCCTGCTTCGGTGGGGATCGAGCGCACCGAAGCGCCGATCCGGGCGAAGCGTGCGGCGATGATCTCGGCGATGCGCGCGCTCGCCGCGAGATCGAAAGAGGGGGATTCGAGTTCGACCAGTTCCCGGAGCAGCTCGACTTCGCTACTGTCGGCAGTGCGATCCGATGTCGAAGAATTCATGTTACGAAACGTATCTCAGACTTGAGGGTCTGGCAATAGCGCCATAATATCGAGATAACAGCGTTGTGAAGCGGGCACATAGGATACATATCATGATTACTTCTTGGCCGATCGGCGTCACATGGGCCCCCTATCTCGGGCCCGGTGAGACCGGTGGGGGAGCCGTCGGCGTCGACGGGCTCGTCGGTCGCGAGCTGCGGGACTACGCGGAGTTCCGTGCCGCCCACGAGCTGTACACGCGGGTGTTCGGCTACGAGGACCCCAGCTTCGCGCTGAACCCCAACCTCCTCTGCGCGCTCACGGACAACGGCGGCTCGGCCGTCGGCGTGTTCACGCCCGACGACCGGATCGTCGGCTTCGCCTACGGGTTCGCGGGTCGGGATGCTGCGGGGCGCGACTACCACTACTCCCAGTCGGCGGTCGTCGACGCGGAGTTCCAGGGCTTCGGCATCGGGCGAGAGCTGAAGCGGCTGCAGCGCATCGTCGCGGAGCGCTGGGGCCATGCTTCGATGCGCTGGACCTTCGACCCGATCCTGACCCGCAACGGGCACTTCAACTTCTCGACCCTCGGAGCGATCGGCACGGACTACCTCACCGACTACTACGGGCGCCCCTGCACCGACCGCCTCGTCGTCGAGTGGTCCTTCGCCGGGGCGGATCCGTACGGAGAGGCCCGGGCGCTGCCCGCCCCGATGCTCGTCGAAGACGATTGGGCCGTCCCCTTCGAGCACGGCGACGGGGTGTGGATCCCGCTGCCCGTCGACCCGTCGCGCGCCGCCGATGCCGGTCTGCGCGCCCCGCTCGCCGATGCGCTCCGCGCCGAGCTCGCAGCCGGGCGAGTGCTCATCGACTGTCGCCGTCTCTCGGAGACCACGGCGGCATACCTCGCCGTTCCGCGCATCGCCGAGGCCGAAGACGCGCGTGCCGACGCGCCCCACCAGGAGGAATCATGAACCCGGACGAACACGACGAGCTCGATCGCTCCCTGGTCTCCCCTCGCGACCGCTTCGGCGAGCGCTTCCGCACGAATCTCTCGGCCGAGGGCATCCAGGCCGCGGTCATCGAGCACGAGGTGCGCTCGCTCTCGCTCACCCTCGACGAGCTCGCCGCGACCGGCGACGTGCCGCGCGCCGCCGCGCTCATCCTCAGCGCGCGCCGCCGCTACATCGGGGGCGAGGGGAAGGCCGCCGCCTACGCCCAGCTGCTCAACGCGGACCTCTCGGCGACGCTCTCGAACGTCTTCCTCATCGACGGACGCGGGCTCTCGCCGATCACGGTGCTCACCGACGTGCGGTCCAGCGACGTGCTGATCGTCTTCTCGATGCGCCGCTACCGGGAGGAGACCATTCGGCTCGGCCGTCTCTTCCACGAGGCCGGCGGCCAGGTCGTCGTGATCACGGACAGCGATGACGCCCCGCTCGCCGGGCTGGCGACCGCGCTCATCCGCGTGCACACGGCGTCGGCGTCCTACGCCGATTCGCCCACGGCGGTCGCCGCGGTCTGCCATCTGCTGAGCACGCTGACGACGGCGAGCGCGAAGGGTGCGCGTCGACGCCTCTCGGTGCGGGACCACTACGCCGCCGAGCTGGCCGTCTACCGTCCGGACCCGGATGCGGAGGGGCGTCAGTGATACACGATCTCCTCGATGCCGCGAGCGCGCCGGCCTCCCGGATCGAGCGCGTGCGCCTGTTCGCGCTCCGGCTCCCCCTCGTGCACAGCTTCCAGACGAGCTCCCATCGCAAGTCGGGGATCGAGCACATCCTCGTCGAGCTGACCGACGCCGACGGAGGGGTCGGGTGGGGCGAGATCGCCTCGCCGAGCGACCCTTTCTACTGCGCCGAGACGACCGAGACCGCCTGGGAGATCGCCACGCGATACCTGATCCCCGCGGTGCTCGGCACGGCGTCGGCCCAGCCGGCCGTCTGCGAGGCCGGCTGGGCGAAGGTGCGGGGTCATGAGTTCGCGAAGGCCGGATTCTCAGCGGCCGCATGGGATCTCTGCTCCCGCCGGCACGGGCTCTCGCTGGCCGCCGCACTCGGCGGGACCCGCAGCGAGGTGGTCTCAGGGGTCTCCCTCGGCATCGAAGCCTCGGTGGACGCCCTGTTGGAGCAGGTCGAGCGGCAGACCGTCGCCGGATACGGGCGGGTGAAGCTCAAGATCGCGCCGGGCTGGGATCTGGAGCCCGTGCGCGCCGTGCGGGACGCGTTCCCCGGTCTCGAGCTGCATGTCGATGCGAACGCCGCGTACCCGCGCGTCGAGGAAGCGGTCGAGGTGTTCCTCGCGCTGGACCGGCTCGGCCTCACGATGATCGAGCAGCCTTTCGGAGCGCGCGACTTCCTCGCGCACGCAGACTTGCAGCAGCGGATCGGGACCCCCATCTGCCTCGACGAGTCGGTCGTGCAGATCGAGGATCTGGAGACGATGCTCCGTCTCGACGCCGGGCGCATCCTGAACATCAAGGTTTCCCGCATGGGCGGCCTGAGCCAGGCGAAGCGCGCGCACGATCTGGCTGCGCAGTCAGGAGTACCGGTCTGGTGCGGAGGCATGCACGAGTTCGGGATCGGCCGCGCGGCGAACGTCGCGATCTCCTCGCTGCCGAACTTCACGCTCCCCTCCGACGTCTCCGGCTCCGAGAAGTACTACGCCCAGGACATCATCGATCCGCCGGTGCGCGCCGTCGAGGGGACGGTGCAGGTGCCGGCGGGGCCGGGCATCGGGCATTCGGTGGATGTCGACCGGATCCTGCGGGACGCGGGGCGAAGATTCGACTCGGCGGAGATCGAGCAGCGCGAGCGTCCGCTCGCACGGCTCGGAGCCGTCTCGTGAGCGCGGGCTCCGCCCCGCGCTACCCCGTCATCGACGGCCACAACGACCTGGCCTGGGCGGCCCGGGTGACCCGCGCGTATGCCACTGATGGTCTGGGCGAGGGCGTTCCGGCACTCCACACCGATCTGCCGCGGCTCGCGGCCGGCGGCGTGGGCGGCCAGTTCTGGTCGGTCTGGGTCGATCCCATTCTCGAGGGCGCGGATCAGGTCGTCGCGACGCTGGAGCAGATCGACTTCGTGCACCGGCTGGTCGACGCGTATCCCGATCGCCTGCGTTTCGCGCGGACCGCGGCCGAGGCGCGGGCGGCGATCGCCGACGGCCGGATCGCCTCGCTGATCGGCGTCGAGGGCGGCGCGCAGATCGGCGGTTCCTTGGCGGTGCTGCGGCAGTATGCGCGTCTGGGAGCGAGATATCTGACGCTGACCTGGTCGCGCACGACCGACTGGGCCGACTCTGCCACCGATGCGTCCCGGCATGACGGCCTCACGGAGTTCGGACGCCGGGTGGTGCGCGAGATGAACCGCATCGGCGTGCTCGTGGACCTCGCGCATGTCGCGCCGTCGACCATGCGCGATGCGCTCGAGACCACCCGGCGACCCGTGATCGTGAGCCACTCGTGCGCCTGGGAGCTGTGTCGCCACGACCGGAACGTGCCGGATGACGTGCTCACGTCGATCGGCGCGCAGGGCGGGGTCGTCATGGCCGCCTTCGTGCCCTCATTTCTCGCAGAGGATCGGCGGGCATGGGTGGATGCAGGAGAGCACGGCGACCCGCCGCCCGTCGGCATCGCCGAGGCTGCCGATCACATCGAGCACATCCGGCGGATCGCGGGAGCGCACGCCGTCGGACTGGGAGCCGACTACGACGGGACCGACGCGATGCCGTCGGGCCTCGAGGACGTCTCCGGCTATCCCGCGCTCTTCGCCGAGCTGAGCGGGCGGGGCTGGAGCGAGGAGGAGCTGCGCGGGCTCGCCTGCGAGAACGTGCTCCGCGTGCTCGAGGCTTCGGACGCCGATCATCTGGCATTCCTCGCAGGCAGCGCAGGGGAGCCGGATCCCGCGGCGATCGCCCCCGCGATCGACACCGAGACGTTGGAGGCCGAATGACCCCCCGCGACATCGCGGCATCGCCGCGCGTCCTCGTCGTCATCAACTCGCCGAGCTCCGGGCCGCGACGGCTCGCCGACTGGCTCTCGGGCGCCGGGATCGAGATCGTTCCCGCGCTCGGCTCCGACGGCCTGCCCGAGACGCTCGACGGCTTCGACGGGCTGGTCCTGCTCGGCGGCGGCCTCATGCCCGACGACTACGAGCAGGCGCCGTGGCTCCGCGCCGAGCGCGACCTGGTGGTCCAGGCCATCGCGCAGGATCTTCCCACCCTCGGCATCTGCCTGGGGGCGCAGGTCATCGCCGACGTGGCGGGCGGCGAGGTCCGTGCGAGCTACGGGCCGAAGGAGCGCGGCAGCACCGTGATCCGGCCGAGCGATGCCGGGCGGCGGGATCCGCTGCTCTCCGCGCTCGGCACGGGCGCACCCATGATCGAGAACCACGAGGACATGATCACCCGGCTGCCCGAGAGCGCCACGCTGCTCGGGTCGAGCGATGCGGTGCGGAACCAGGCCTTCGTGATCGGCGCGCACGTGCGCGGCGTGCAGTTCCATCCGGAGGCCGCCGCCGCCGATCTCGAACGCTGGGACGACGCCGCATTGCGCGGCGAGGGGCGCGATCTGGGCGAGCTCATCGCGGCCGCCGAGTCGGTCCACGCCGAGAACACCGAGGCGAGCCGGCGCCTGGTCGCCGCGTTCGCCGACGAGGTCCGCGCGCGCGCCCGCGACGCGTCGGTCGGGGAAGCGCTCGACGGTGCGCTCGGCGACGCGGATACCCGCCTCGCCCCGGCGATCCTCATCGCGGCATTCGACCGTGCGGGCGTGATCTCCTGGAGGGCGCTCGGCGAGCCTCGGCTCGACGGCGCACCGACGGGGCGCGGCACCGTGTTCCGGATCGCCTCGATGTCGAAGAGCTTCCTCGCGGCGACGGCGCTCGCGCTCGCCGAGGAGGGGCGTCTCGATCTGGGCGCCTCCATCGCGGACTACGTGCCCGGGGCGCGCTTCACGATCCGCGGCCCCGACGGCCGTGACGCGGAGCACCGCGTGACGGTGGCGGAACTGCTCGCCAATCGCTCCGGCATGCCGGAGGACAACGCGTGGGGGGACCGGCGAATCGGGGCGAGCCGGGAGGAGATCGCGGAACTCGCGCGCAGCGGCTTCGCGCTCACCGCGCTTCCCGGTGAGAAGTACCAGTACTCGAACCTCGGCATGTCGCTCGTCGGCCGAGCCGTCGAGGCGGTCACCGGCCGGTCGGTCGAGGAGCAGGTGCGCACCCGCTTCATCGAACCGCTCGGGCTGAGCCGCACCCGCTACACGGCGGACGAGTTCGCCGCGGGGTCCGACCTCGCGCACGGTTTCCGGACCTTCGACGGCGGGCAGAGCTTCACCCACGAGCCCTACGTCGGATCCGGGGCCCTCGCCTGCATCGGATCCCTGTTCAGCACGGTGGACGACATCGCCGCCTGGGCCGGGTTCCTGGCTTCCGGGTTCGCAGACGCGCCGGTCCGCCCCGAGCTGCTCTCGGCCCGCAGCCGACGCGAGATGCAGCGAGCGCACACCGCTATCCCGATCGACGAGCCCGGCCCCTATCGGGAGCTCGACGCGCTCGGCTACGGCTTCGGCATGGTCGCCGAGCACGATCGGCGCTTCGGCCGGATCTCGCAGCACTCCGGGGGTCTGCCGGGCTTCTCCTCGCACATGCGGTGGCACGCGCGGACCGGGATCGGGGTGGTCGCATTCGCCGATTCGGATGCGTTCCGCACCGAACTGCTCGCTCAGGACGCCCTCGCGCGCATCCTCAGCACGGCAGGCGCCTCCGACGCCGCGGCGACATGGCCGGCCACGTTCGCGGCAGCCGAGCGGATCGACGACGCCCTGCGCACCGGCGCATCCCTCGCCGCTCTCGACGACGTGATCGCCACGAATCTGCTCCTCGACGTCCCCGAGGACGTGCGCCGGTCCCGGCTCGCCGAGCTGTCGGAGACCGCAGGATCTCCCGCTGCGCCGACGCCGCTCGCCGGACGCATCCTCTCGTCGCAGGATCCGGCCCACCTGCGCTGGCGCATCGCGTGCGAGCGCGGCTCGCTCACCTGCGAGATCCGCCTCGTGGGGCTCGAACCGCCGCTCGTCCAGAGCCTCGAGGTCTCGCTCGGGAGCGGCTCGGCCACCGTACTCGACGGCACGTCCGCCGCCGGAGAAGAAGGAGTGCAGCAGCAGTGAAGAAGCAACACGTCATCGTGGTCGGCGGCGGACTGATCGGGCTCTGCTCGGCGTACGCGCTGATCCGGGACGGCCACCGGGTGACGCTCGTCGAACGCGACCACCTCGGCGCCGGGGCCGCGGTGGGCAACGCGGGCGAGCTGACGCCGCAGCAGGTCGCGCCGCTGGCCTCGGCGAACACCGTGAAGGACATCATCCGGGGCGTCTTCACCCGTTCCTCCTATCTCTCGATCTCTGCGCTGGAGCTGCCGCGGCTCGCGGGGTTCGGGATCGGCTTCCTGCGCGCCGCCGGGCGGGCGAACGCAGCGCGCGGCGCCGCCGCGCTCGCGCAGTTCTCCGGCGGGATCCTGCCATCCCTGCAGCGTATGGCGGCCGACGGGATCGACATCTCGGGCGGCGGCGAGGGGTATCTCATGACCGGCTCCGACGAGGCGGCACTGCTGGCCTCGCACGCCGGGTACGTCCGACGCGCGGAGCTCGGATGGGGCGAGGCGCCCGGCCCGATCCTGCGCGACGCGGAGCTGCATGAGCAGGAGCCGACGCTCGATCCCGGCGTCAGCGGAGGCTACCTGCTCCCCGGCGAGTTCTCGCTCGACCCGGTGACCTTCGTCGCGAGCCTCATCGCGCATCTCGAGGGCGCCGGCCCCGACGCGTTCACGGCGCGCACGGGCCTGGCCGCGATCCGGGTCGGAGACGGCGCGAGCGTGATCTGCGCGGACGGCTCGGGATCCGAGACCGCGGTGGCGGGCGACCGTCTGCTCATCGCCGCCGGCGCATGGACCACCCCGATCCTGCGCCGCTCGGGGATCCGTTCCGCGCGCGTCGTGCCGGGCAAGGGCTACAGCTACACCGTGCCGGTAGAGCGGATGCCGCGCACGCTGATCCACGCGAACGATCTGCACTGCGTAGCCATCCCGATGCACGGGCGGTTGCGGATCGTCGGGATGATGGAGTTCGACGGCAGACCCGAGCGACTGAACCCTGCGCGGATCGACGTGCTGACGCGCGGGGCGTCCCGTCTCCTCATCGGCGCCGACTGGGAGTCCCGCACGGATGAATGGGTGGGGGCGCGCCCGATGACGGCGGACGGCATGCCGCTGCTCGGCGCGATCCCGGGCCGGCCCGAGGTGCTCGTGGCCGCGGGGCACAACATGCACGGGCTCTCGCTCGGCCCGATCACCGGGGAGGCGGTCGCCGACCTGGTGGCGGGGCGACCGACCGAGATCGCCGGATCGACGATCGACCTGCACCCGTTCGCCGTTCGCCGGTGAGCCGGATCGAACGAGCAGGGCACCGGATGCCGAGCGAATCGCCGAACCCGTTCGAGAAGGCGTTCTGGGTGCTGGACGCGTCGGCGTCGGGCGCCGTCGCCGAAGGGCGCTCGCTCTTCGACGGTGCACTGAGCTGGCCGGTGCTCGCGCTGCGCGAACCGGCGCTCGCGGCGAACATCGCGACCATGGCCGCGTTCGTCGAGCGGCACGGCATGCTCTTCGCGCCGCACGGCAAGACGACCATGATCCCCGAGCTGTTCCGGCGCCAGCTCGATGCCGGCGCCTGGGCGATCACCGTTGCTACGCCTCAGCAGGCGATGGTCGCGCTGCGCACGGGCGTGCCGCGCGTGCTGATCGCGCATGAGGTGCTCGACGAGCCGGCGCTGCGAGCGCTCATCGCGACTCGCGATGAGCTGCGGGCCGCGGGGGCGGACGCCGAGCTGCTCTGCTTCGTCGACTCGCCCGAGGGCGTCAGGACGGCGAGCGCCGCCGCCGGCGCGTCGCGCCGCGGCGGATCCTTCCCGGTACTGCTCGACGTGGGGTTCGTCGGCGGACGCACGGGGGTGCGCACCGTCGCCGAAGCGCTGGAGCTCGCGCGGATCATCCGCGCCGCGCCTGCGCTCGAACTCTTCGGCACCGCCGGTTACGAGGGCGGGCTGACCGACATCCCCGCGGTGCGCGGCTTCCTCCGCTTCCTCCGCGAGGCGACCGAGGCTCTGCTCGAGCACGGCCTCCTCGAGCGCGCGGGGCGCGAGGGAGGGGCGCCGATCGTGTCCGCGGGCGGCAGCGCCTATTTCGACGTGGTGGTCTCCGACCTGGCGGGATCCTGGGCGGCTGAGCACGGGGTGCGGATCCTGCTGCGCAGCGGCGCCTATGTGACGCACGACGACCTGGACTACGCCGAGCGAACGCCGTTCCTGCGGGTGCCCGCGGAGGGCGGCCTGCACGCGGCGCTCGAGCTCTGGGCGCAGGTCGTCTCCGTGCCCGAGCCGGGGCTCGCGCTCGTCGGCATGGGCAAGCGCGACGCGCCGTTCGACGAGGGGCTGCCGGTGCCGAAGCTGCTGCGCCGATCCGGCCGATCCGCAACCGGCGGTCTCGAGCCGAGCAGCCTGTCGGGGCTCGCGGAGACGACCCGCCTCAACGATCAGCACGGTCATGTGCGTTTCGCCGAGTCGCTCGGGATCCGGCCCGGGGATCTGATCTGCTTCGGGATATCGCATCCCTGCACCGCATTCGACCGCTGGCGCCTGCTGCCCCTGCTCGACGCCGAGGATCGCATCGTCGACGTGCTGCGCACCTACTTCTGAGCGGGGATGCGGGAGAGCTGTGCACAGCGGATCGCGGCCTCGACGATCGGGGCGCGCAGTTCGGGCAGCAGCCCCTGCTCGCGGGAGGGGTGCACCCGGTTGGTCAGCAGCACGAACGACCAGTGCCCGCTCGGTTCGGTGAAGAAGGCCGTGCCGGTGAACCCGGTGTGCCCCACCGTCCGCGAGGGGGCCGCCGCGCACCATTGCTCGCCGCTGCGCAGGCCGAGAGTCGGGAGGTAGCCCGCCTCGGCGGCCGGCGCACCCGCCGTCGGCTCCGTGAGCCGGGCGCGCACCTGCGGCGCGAGCCCGGCCCCGGTGCGCAGCGCCTCCGCGAAGCGCAGCAGATCCGGAGCGGTGCCGAAGAGACCGGCGTTCCCGCTCACGCCGCCGATCGCGAAAGCGGTCTCGTCATGCACCTCGCCCTGCACGATGCCGCGCCGGCGCTCGCACTCGGTCGCGGCGATGTCC
>CAMFIY010000074.1 GCA_945952575.1 uncultured Leucobacter sp. | reverse complement strand
GAGCGTAGGCGAGCACCCGCACGCCCGGCGGCACCCCGAGCGCGCGGCGGGCGGCGTCCACGACGAGCGGGATCCGAGCCTGTTCGCCTTCACCGACGACTGCGCGCGCGAGACGGTCATCGCGCGGATAGCCGAGTTCGAGGATCTCGCCGCCGAAGGCGTAGCTCGTGCGGAACTGCTCGGTGGAGTGCGGATTCTGCGAGAGCAGCAGGCTCCAGCGCGCGCTTTCGCGGCGGATCGCCAGCCTCGTCCGTATCCCGACACCGGGGCGCCCGAGCGCGAGGTGCTTGAGCATCGTGCCGTGCCAGGTCTGCAGCACGATCTGACCGCTGCGCCGACGGAAGCCGTAGCGCAGCCAATCGTTCACGACGAGCAGTCGCGCCGATCGTCGTGCCGCCGACCAGTCGGAACCGCCCACGAGCAGGGGCGTCGCGCCTTCGGGCACCTCGATGCGCTCGCTCGCGACGCTCCAGTAGCGCGGCAGATCCGGGTGACGCGCCGCGATCTCCCGATCGATCGCGAGCGGATTGCAGCTGATCTGGCGCCCGTAGAAGCTCTCGAAGAACACCGCGCCCGGAGCTACCCGTTCCCTCTCCGGAAGTCCGAGCCGCCGGATCTCGGCGAGGACGCGCCCCGCGGCCCCGCCCTCGGGGTGGGCGTGGAAGCGGGCGACGAGCGCCCGTGAGTCTGACTCCGCCTGGCGCCGCTGGGGCGAGCCCGGCGTCAGCACCTGCTCGAGCCGCGAGAGCGTCGCCCCCCAACCCGCCTGCACCTGCCCGCTGGCGGTGACTTCGAGCGGCTCGTAGAGTCCGCGCGTCGCCGCGTAGTGAGCGAGGTCAGGAGCGAACCAGAGGATCGGGCGGCCGAGCAGGGCGAAATCGACGGCGATCGACGAGTAGTCGGTGACGACCGCGTCGAAGGCGCCGAGACGCGGAGTGATGTCCGCGAGCACATCGGCGTCGAGTCGGTGCACCCGCTCGCCGAGCACGGCGTCGTAGGCGCCGATGCCGAGTCGATGCGAGCGGATCACGAGACGCGCGCCGAGACGCTCCATGAGGGCTCGGATCTGCTCAGCCTCGACCCGGTCGGGGACCCCGGGATCCGGCTCCCCGTCTCGCCAGGTCGGCGCGTACAGCACCAGCGACTCGGCGCCGGCGGGGTCGGCGGGCAGGCCGAGCAGCGCGCGCACCTCGGCGCGGGCCCGCCCGGCGGCATCCGGATCGCGCGCCTGGAGAGAGAGCTCGTCGTCGCGCGGATCCCCGAGCACGCGGACGCGCCCCGGAGCGACCCGATGGGCCGTGCGCAGGCGTTCGGCGACGGTCACGGATCCCGCGACGTACAGTTCGACGCTGCGCGAGCCGGCCAGGTACATCCTGCGGAGCAGCGCACGTATCGGGGCCGGGCCGCCGACCGCGGTCGTGACCGGTGAATCGAGATGCAGTTTCTTGAGCGGAGCACCGTGCTCGAGGTGGATCACGCGCGCGCCCAGGACGCCGAAGCGGTTCGCGTCGCCGAGTCCGTGCGTGACGACGACGACCCTCGCCCGCAGGGTGGCCCAGAACCCGGCCCGGCTGCTGCGCAGCACCGGCTCGAAGCCCTCCGCGCGCGCCGCCTCGGCTTCGGGGTTGCCCTCGAGCCAGTGGCCGGAGACCGCCCAGCTGATCCGAGCATCGGGATCGCTGCGGCGCAGTTCGCGCGCGAGCGCGAGGGCGCCCTCGCCGATGCCGACGCCGCTGCCGAACACCCACCGCGTGCGGCTGCGCGGCACGAACCAGGAGAGCATCGCGCCCAGCGCGTACTTCGGCACCGCGAGCAGCTTGGTCAGATTGCCGTTCGCGAAGCTGAAGCCGCCCGACGGCACGCCTTCCGTCTGCGCCACTCGCGTATCTGCCACTCGAGCAAGTCTACGCAGCGAACGCCGCCGACCCGGTGAGGCCGACGGCGTTCGCTGGTCGAGGGTTCAGTCGGAGCTCACCACTTCATCTCGCCGAGCGTGGCGGTGGTCTCGAGCTGCTGGCCGTTGCGATTGTACCCGATGGCGATCTCGGTGCCCGCCGGATACATCCTCACGAGCGCCGTCACCGTCGTGAACGAGTCGGCTCGGGCTCCGTTGATCGAGGTGATGACATCACCGGCCTTCAGCCCGGCCTTGTCCGCCGCGCTGCCCGAGGTGACCGAGCCGATCACTCCGCCCGCTTCGTTCGTCGTGCTGCTCTCGCCGGTCTGGGTCACGCCGAGCAGACCGTGCGAGGGCTGCTCGCCCTTGATCAGCGCGTCCGCCACGCGGATCGCGAGATTGGACGGTACTGCGAAGCCCAGACCGTCGGATCCCGCCGCCCCGCTGTCGCTTCCTGCCGCGGAGGCGAGGGCGACGTTGATGCCGATCAGCCGACCCTGCCCGTCGAGGAGCGCACCGCCCGAGTTGCCCGGGTTGATGGACGCGTCGGTCTGAATGACCGGGATGGCGACGGAGGAGGAGGCCTGCTGCTGGGACTGGCCGTTTCCGTTCGGATTCTCAAACTGGAACCAGGGGAACTGGTTGTTGGGGTCGTTCGGGTTCTGCTGGTTCTGACCGCCCTGGCCACCGTCCTGCGACTGCTGGTCCGGGACCATCGAGCTCGCGATCGTGATGCCGCGGTTCAGAGCGCTGACGACTCCGCTCGTCACCGTGTTCGAGAGACTGAGCGGTGCTCCGATGGCGACGGCGAGGTCGCCGACGTCGATCTTGCCGGAGTCCGCGACCTTGATCGGTGTGAGGCCGGTCGCCTCGATCTTGACTACCGCGATGTCGGCGAAGGGATCCGATCCGACGAGCTTGCCCTTGTAGAGCGTCCCATCGCTGAGCTGCACCTGAAGTTCGGGGTTGGAGGTCGCGCCCTCGAGCGTCGCCACATGGGCGTTGGTGATGATGTAGCCGTCGTCGCTGTAGATCACGCCCGACCCGGTGCCGGCATTCGAGCCGTCCGACGCCTGAATGGTCACCACGCTCCGGGTCGCGACGGCGGCGACACCGGCGACCGCTGTGGCGTTCTGAGCGTTGTTGAGCGTCAGGGTTCCGCCGCTCTGCGAGGAGGACTGCACCGTGTTCTTCCCGCCGACATTGCTCGCCACTACTGCAGCCGCGCCGCCGCCGACGAGGCCGCCGAGCAGCGCACCGATGGCGATGCCGGCGATCAGCCCGCCGCCGTGCCGCTGGGGCTGCGCCGTGGCCGTGGCAGCAGAGGGGTCGTTCGCCGCCGTGCCGCCGAAGGCGTAGGCGGCCTCGTGGTGGCCCGTCGGCGCCGGGGCGTGAGCGGTGAAGTGCTGGGTTTCCGACATCGGATCTGCCGGCGGCTGCGCCGCGGGCACCTGCTCCTGGCTCGCGGGCGGCCATGCCGCGCTGCTCCCGGGAAGCGGAACCGTCGGATGGTCATCGGCCGTCTGACCGCTCGAGGCCACGCCCGAGGATGCGAACGGCTCGGGAAGCGGGGTGGTCGGCTGGATGGCTCCGGCGTCGCCGGAACCGGTGGGCTGCTGAGGCTGGGCCTCGTCAGGAGTGGTGCTCATCGGGTTCTCCCTTTCTCGTACCGCCAGCTTGCCGTCCAATCCTATGAAAGGGATATATGCGTGCTGCACGATACCTGCGAGCACCGCACCGACGGGCATCGGCAGCCCACCGCAAATCCGGCGCGCGACATCTAGGCCCGGCGACGGCCTCGGGCACGCCGGAGACGGCGTCTCCACAGCCCGGCGATCAGCAGCGCGCCTCCACCCGCGCCGAGCAGACCCAGACCGAGCGAGGGAAGCGACCCGTCGGATCGCGAGCCTCCGGTCAGTGCCAGGCTCTCAGGAGGTGCCGGCTGTGCCGGTGCCGCGGGCGTCGCGGGCGGTGCCGGCGCGGCCGGTTTCGAGGGAGCCGGGCGCGCACTCCTCGCGGTCTCCGCGGGCATACCGTAGTCGTCGCACCACTCCGCGAAGTGTCCACGCCATTCCTCGGCCTGATCCTGCGACTTCAAGCAGGCCTGGACCGTCACCCAGCCGGTGGTCTCCGGGCGCAGGGCGAGCGTGTCGCTCAGGACCTCGTCCGCGGCTGTGGCGCCGCCCCGCACTTCGACGACCGTCTCAGAGATCTTCGTCGCGTGCTCCGGGACGCCGCTCTGGCGCTGCGGGCGCGTATCCGAGCGGTAAACGGAGAGCCGCAATCGGGCGGGGATCCGCTCGCCCTCCTCATCCCGGAGCCAGATCCCGCCCTTGGCACGCGCGAATACCCGGTCCTGGAGCTCGGGATCCTCAGCATCGAGCTCCCGGTCGACGAGCTCGGTCCGCCAGCGCAGCGCCGTCGGAACGATCTGCCCTTCCTCCACCTGCCCGAAGTCGTCCTGGAAGGCGTAGTCCTTCGGCAGGAGTCCGCCTGAGAGCACATCCGGGTCCTGCCCGTCCTGCGTGATCCGCCACACCCAGTAGTAGTACCCGGGTTCGTCGGCGATGATCCCGCTCTGGACCGGGTACTCCCCCGGCCCGAACCTCGCCTCCAGCGTCGCGCTCCCGATCATCGGAGCGCTTTCCGGTATCTCGGCCGACTGCTCCTGCGGCTTCTCAAAGGGCCCGTAGACCGTCCCGTACGCGGTGATCGGCGCGTACTCCTTCCCCTTCGCCCCGAGCCGGGTCGGCCACGGCGGTGCTCCCGGGGCGACCCGAAGGGTCACCCGATCTGAGAACCGATCCTCACCCGCCTCGAGCGTTCGGCTCGGAACCCGTGTCGAGAGAATCGGCTCGAAGCTCCGCGCAACCGCTTCCTCAGCCGTGATCCGTCCGGTGAAGGTGCTCATCGCCGGGCCGATCCCTCCGCCGAGTCTCTGCTGCTTCGCGGATGTGGGAGGCAGGAGGGAGATCCGCTTCGGCCAGCCGCTGACCTGCCGCTTCCAATGCGCCGAGAACGCGACGTTCCGCTCCCGCTCCCAGGATTTCTTCGACCAGGTCACGGCCCACTTCACCTGCCCCGGCTTGCTTCCATTCACGTCGATGAGATGTTCGCCCCCGGCGAAAGCGCCTCCGGTGATCTTCAGTCGGACCGTCCCCGCCGGATAGCGGATCGTGCCCGAGGTCGCTCCGGGCTTCCGAGTGATCGTGAGAGGACCGGGTTTCGGCGCGACTGCGGCGCGCGCATGGATCTTCGCCTCGCTCACGAACTTCTCTGCCGCGACGACGTAGGCTGCGCCGCCATGACTCTCGGCCCACGCAAGATGATGCTCGAGCCACGCCTTTGCGCCGGGATCCCCGCGCAGCATCCACACCGCGAGTTGCACCGCCGCGGCTCGCCCCGCGCTCGTCGTCCGCCCGTACTTCCAGAGCACGTAGTTGATCTGACGCAGGCCCTCCCCGCCCAGCGGGCCGCTCGTCACCTGGCCGTTCCACCCGGTCGAATCCGTCGTCGTCGCGCTGTAGCCGGGAAGGGAGCTCACAAGCACCGCCGCCTTCTGCTTGCTGACGGGATTGGCGGCACCCGGCTCGACGCAGTATGCGTACGTCCCACCGCTGCTGCGGAATGCACCGACGGCCCAGCCGCCGAGCGAGACCATCCGGCCGATCGTCGCCCCCTCGGCCGCGGGCGGAGTCGGGTGCAGACCGCCGAGCAGCGTGATCCCGAGCAGCGCGGTGATGAGGAGTGCGGGCGGCAGCAGCCGACTTCGGCGCCGCTGAGTCGATTCGGTCATGAGCTTCCTTTCGTAGGTGCGCCCATGCTGCCCGGGTTCGCGGAACGGTCTCGTGCGTTATCCACAGGTCACGCACCGTCTCGATTCGCGCTGAGTGCTCGGCCGTGCTAGGGTAAATTCTTGTGCCGCGGGGTGGAGCAGTTCGGTAGCTCGCCGGGCTCATAACCCGGAGGTCGTAGGTTCAAATCCTGCCCCCGCAACCATGAAGAGAGGGTGTCCACTGGACACCCTCTCTTGTTTTTGCTCACGGACGACCGATCCCAGCAACCGATCGGCTCGCTGACGACACGAGAGCCCCGAGGAGGCGCTTTTTCATCGCCGCTCCCGGGGCTCCTGTGAGCGCAGAAACGAAACGCCTACTACTCCGCCGCCAATGCGCGAGCCAGCGCGTCCCGCAGACGCGCATCGGCCTCTCCGTATGCGGTCCAGTCGCCCTTCTTCATCGCCGCGTCCCGATCGCTCAGCGCCTGCTTCATGTCGACGAGCGCCTGTACGAGTTCGGGCGAAGATCCGCCCGAACCGTTGTCACCGGGCTTGCCGTCCGTTCCCGAGCCGCCCGGCTTGCCGCCGTTGCCGGACCCGGAGCCGGCGCCGTTGTCTCCCGCAGAGGCGCCGGAGTCGCCGCCGAACAGGTCGTCCAACGCCGCATCCAGGGTGTCCTCGAAAGCGATCTGCTTGCCGAAGGAGACGAGCACCTTCTGCAGGATCGGGAAGCTCGTTCCCGTCGATGCCTTCACGTACACGGGCTGAACGTAGAGCAGGCCGCCGCCAACCGGGAGCGTGAGCAGGTTGCCGCTCATGACCCGGCTCTCACCGCCGACGCGAAGCACGTTCAGCATCGAGGAGACCTCGCTGTCCGTCGTGAAGTTGTTCTGCATCTGGCCCGGTCCGGGGATGCTCGTCCCCTTGGGCAGTGTGAGCAGGTTCAGTGTTCCGTAGTCGGCGGAGACCTTGCCGTCATCGGATCCGGCGTTCGAGTTCGCCGCGAGGTACCCGGTCAGGATGTCGCGGGTGTTCGTTCCCTCCGCTTTCGGGACATAGGTCGAATAGATCGAGAATGCCGGATTCGCCTGCTGCCCGGCCGAAAGCGTCAGATAGTACGGCGGCTGCTTGAGTCCGTCGGCGCGGGCGGCGGTACCGCCCGTGACAGCGGCGCCCGTGTTGGTCGTGGTGCCGCTCACGTTCGATCCGGTCGCGACCGAACTCGCCGACACCGGATCCCGCGGCGTCCGCCACGCGTCCTCGTCGGAGTAGAAGGCACCCGGATCGGTCACGTGATAGGTGGCGAGGACCTCGCGCTGCACCTTGAACATGTCCGTCGGATAGCGGACATGGCTGAGCAGCGCGCCGCTCATCTCGGAGACGCTGTGCAGCGTCCCGGGGAAGACCTTGCCCCAGGTGCTCAGCACCGGATCCTTCGTGTCCCAGGCGTAGAGCTTGACGGACCCGTCGTACGCGTCGACCGTCGCCTTCACGGAGTTCCGAATGTAGTTGATCGGATGCGCCAGTTGACTCGTACGCGGATTGTCCGCATCCACGGTCAGCGAGTTCATGTCGCTGAGCTCGCTGTACGGGTAGTTCGCCGAGGTGGTGTAGCCGTCGATGATCCACACGATCCGACCGTCCACCACCGACGCATAAGGAGAGGAGTCGATCGTGAGGTATGGCGCGACCTTCTGCACACGCGCAGTCGGGTTGCGATCGTAGAGGATCTGCGAGCCGTCGACGACCGCACCGGAGAGCACGACCTCCATGTCTTGGAACTTGAGCGCGTAGATGAGCTTGGTGAAGATGTTCTCGAGTTTGGGGCCGCCGTCGCCGGAGAACGTGCTCAGATTCTGTTTCGAGCCATCGCTGCCCTGCACGGTCTCGCCGACGTCGGTTCCGTTGTCTCCGGTGGCGGTCGGATCGTTCGCCTCGTCGGCCGGGTAGTCCAGCTCGATGGGCTTGTCTCGTTTGCCGCCCACGATCGAGTACTCCGGCGAGTTCGTGCCGAAGTAGACGCGGGGCTCGAACTCGCCGAGCTTGCCGCTCGTCGGGATCCCGTTCTCGAGGAAGACCGGCTCACCACCGCTCGAGCGCTGATTGCCGTATGCGGCCACGAGACCGTAGCCGTGAGTGAAGACCAGGGTGCGGTTGACCCAGCCCTTCTGATCCTCGATGTTGATGTCGCGGACCGCCGAAACCGTGTCCTCGGTCCGGCCGTCGATCTTGTAGCGATCGACGCTCAACTGCGACGGGAACTTGTAGTACTGCTTGCTCTGCTCGAGCTGCGCGAACGTCGGCGACACGACGGCCGGATCGATGATGCGAATGTTCGACGTGGCGACGGCGTCGCTGCGCAACTGGCCGGGCTCGGTGTTGGTGACCGCCTCGTAGCGCTCGACCTTCACCTGATCGACCCCGTAGGCCTTTCGCGTCGCCTCGATGTTCCGTGTGAGGTATTCCGCCTCCAGAGTCTTCTCATTCGGCTTGACCTGCAGGGACTGGACGGCCCAGGGGTAGCCGACTCCGACGACGAGCGCCGAAACCAGCAGCAGAGCCGTGCCGATGACGGGCAGGCGCCACTTGCCGGTGACCGCGGTGACCAGGAACAGGATCGCCACGAGCACCGCGATGCCGGCGAGGATCTGCTTGCCCGGAATCACCGCGTGCACCGACGCGTACGTCGCACCGGTGAAGCGTCCGCTGGCATCCGTCAAGGTCGCGAACTGGTCGAGCCAGAGGCTGACCCCCTGCAGCAGCAGATAGACGCCCGCGAGCACTGCGGCCTGGATCCGGGTCGCCTTCGAGACGCGGATGTCTCGCCCTGCGAAGGTGACGCCGCCGTAGAGATAGCTGGTGGCGGCGCCCAGGATCAGGCAGAGCAGCACCACCCCCGAGGCGAAGGCGACGACACCGCGCCAGAACGGAAGATCGAACATGAAGAACGAGATGTCGAGCCCGAACTGAGGATCCGTGTCGCCGCTCGGCGCCGAGTTGATCCAGAGCAGCGCGCGCTCCCACTGCGCACCGGCGGCGAACCCGGCGAACAGGCCGACCAAAGCGGGGAGGAGCCACTTCACCACCCTGCGCACCGGCTCGACGAGCTCCTGATAGCGGTCGAGCTGGCCGGTCAGACGCGCGTAGACCGGCCGTCTGCGGTAGGCGATGTCGATCGAGAGGAACACCGGGACGGCCATCCCGAGGAAGCCGATCACGAACATGACGCCGGCGGCGATCCACTGCGTCGTCAGGACGCCGAGGAAGCCGAGCTGCTGATACCAGAGCACCTCCGTCATGATCCCGGCGAACCCCAGGAAGCCGAGGATCAGCACGGCGACGATCACCACCGTCACGGCGATGGGCGAGAAGCGGCGTCTGGCCGGCGGTGCGTCAGTGCTCTGGTCGGTCACGTCGAAGGTCTCCAGCGGTGGTTCGGACGATGAGTCCTTTCAACCCTAGCGTCGAGGACTGACAAAGAGCCTGGGAGCAGCCGTGTGCTCCGCCCTCCCCCGGCTCACCGCCTGGCGGCTGCAGCGACCGCCTCGCAGCGCTGGACCCCGGCCGGCTTCTCTCCTCGATCGATCGCCTCGATCGCGGCCACGGCCTCGTCGAGCGTCTCGACCGGCGCGACGATCATGCCGTCAGGCAGGCGATCCGGCAGGTCCGCGCAGTTGTCCACCGGGATCAGTATCGCCGTGCTTCCCGCCAGCGAGGCCCCCCAGATCTTCTGCGGCAGGCCTCCGATGGCTCCGACCCTGCCTTCGGCGTCGATCGTGCCGGTGCCGCTGATGTCATGGCCGCCCGTCAGCTCACCGGGGGTGAGCTTGTCGTAGATCGCGAGCGCGAAGATCAGTCCGGCGCTCGGTCCGCCGATCGTGTCCAGGTCGAGTTGCACGTCGAAGGGGAACGAGAACTCCTCGTTCACGGTGATCCCGAGCAGTCGCGTGCCGTCGGCGGCGGTCTCGGGCGTGATATCGGCCTCGCGGGTCTCCCCCTTCCGCTCGAAACCGATGCGCGCGGATCCGCCCTCCGGCACCCCGCTCAGCAGGCGGCGCAACTCTGCGAGCCCGCTCACCTCCTTGCCGTCGGCGGAGCGGATCACGTCGCCCGCCTCCAGCTTCCCCGCCGCCGGCCCGTCCGCGACCACCTCGGCGACCGAGAGCTTCTCCGCGACCGGCACACCGGCTCGGTTCAGGGCGGCCGCAGTCGCGGCCTGCTGGGACGCGCGCATCATCGCGGCGTTCTGCTCGGCCCGGTCGTCGGCGGTCACTCCGTCGGGGAAGAGATCCGCGAGCGGGACCACCGCCCGGGTCGGATCGAGCAGCGCCCCGGCGACCCCGAGCCAGTCGGCCGGCCGATCGGGGGTTCCGCTGATCGTCACGCTCAGCACATTGAGCGCGCCGGAGGTCGGATAGGTCTTGGCGCCCTCGATCCGGATCACATCGGCCTGCGCTCCGGCCTCCGTCTCGATGCTGCCGAACGCGTCGACGACCGGGCCCGGGCGTGCGATCGCATACGGCGACGGGAGGATGCTCGCCAGCAGCACCAGCAGGACGCCGACCGCGACACCCACCCACCACGGGCTGATCCTGCGCCGCGGTGCGATCCCGAGCTTCGGATCCTCGATGCGTTCCGGCATACCCGCCTGTCCTGTTCGC
>CAMFIY010000073.1 GCA_945952575.1 uncultured Leucobacter sp. | reverse complement strand
CCCTTGCGAGGGCCTGCTTGAGTGTGCGGTTCTTGAAATCGTTGGACACCGAGGTGTAGATCGACGTCGTCGAGGCGTAGGCGTGACCGACCCGCTCTTGCACGAACCATTCCGGATACCCGAACTCGATCAGATGCGTGACGTAGGAATGGCGGAGGCAATGCAAGGTGAGTTCCGTATTCAGACCGGCCTGGGCGACGATCCAGCGTAACCGTTTATCCATCTGCTTCACCGACACGCGAGAGCGGCGCTCGGCCACCCAGAGCGCCGGAGAGTCTTTCGGATCAGTGAGCCAGCGGGCCTCCTCGACCCATTGCTGCAGCCCGGGCACGACCCAGCCGAACTCGGGCACGCCAAGCACGGTTCGACGTTTCGGGATCCCGCCGCGGCTGGCCTTCCCGAAGCGCACATGCGCTGACCCGTAGGTCCCCCATTGCGGCATGTGCGGGTTCGGGCGCAGATCCACCACATCGAGCATCACCAGCTCGCGGCGACGCAGCCCAAAGGCCGTAGGCCGTCTTCACCATCTACGCATCACGCAACGCCGACAGGCCACCCTTGCGTCCCGAGCGTGCAGCCCGATCCACCCGGTCGTCGAGGAAGTCGAACAGAGTCTCGATCTCGTCGTAACCGAAAGGACGACGCCCGGGCCTGCCCTCGTAATCCTGCAGGTGCGCAACGGTGTTGAAGTCGAAGCAGATCTGCGCCGGCACCTGATCGAAGCGTTCCGCGCAGGTCTGCACCCACTCGTAGTGTGCACTGGTGAGGTAGTCGCAGAAGCTGCGCAAGACAAGATGGTAACCGCGGATTGTTGCAGGGCTGAGTCGGCGCCCGCCACTCATCAGCGACACGGTGAAGTCATCGAGGTCAGCGGGCATCCATTCCCACGGGTAGCCCTGCGCGAAGTCATGGAAACGGCGCACGAGCTTCAATCGAGGCCCGGCCGTTGCATCGAGCAGGCCGCGCGACATCTGCTGGCGCATCCACCCGGTCAGCATCGCCTCGAACACGGCTTACGGCTCGTTCAGATGCGCCACCCCGGTCACGAGGGAGAGCTGTGCCGCACCAGGATCGTCTCGCGCCACCCTCACACTACCTGTCTACGGAAACATTACATTGTCTCCTCTGAGTGTAAGCGAGAGTTTCAGCGGCGCAACCACTAGATTCCGAGCGGAGCTATTCGCGAATAGTTCCTCGTTGCGGCATCTGGGCTGTCACCTTTCCGTCTAAAGGGGGCCTTTCGACTCTACTGCAAGAGGTGTGGGCATATTTTCGGAGAGATCGAATTGGATCGCGATGCACGAGAAAAGCTGTTGGTGTCATCGCTGCTGCGAGCAGAGATGCCGTGGTAGGCGAACGCTAGATTCCGGGTCTTCGTGGAAGGCGATGAGCTTGTCACAGCGTTCGCTGAATGAGGTGGAGAGTTCCAGGCTTACAGGCTCGCTAGTGTCGGGAAACCAGGCGATCGCTTCGTAGAAGCAACCCCGGGAGCGCCCGATTCGTGTCTGACGGATCTCTCCTATCGGCTCACCGCCCAGCAGGATCTTCCAGCGGGGTTTGTCGCTTCGCAGCTCGCCGGGAATCTGGCGCACGGTGAGGCGCGGATCGAGATCGTAGAGCGGTGGCTCAGTCCCAGGCATTCTGCAACATCCAGCTTGAGCCGCGTTCGAGCACGTCGAAGGTGCGAACATCGTCTTGCGCTGCGCAGCGCGCCGTGAAGCGCCACCCGATCCGTGGCGCATCCGGCGCATGGGTGATGAGCGGATGGAGCCACTCGAGTTCTCGGCGCAGCGGGGTCGGCTCGTCGATCACGCGCCACTCGGTGTCGCACCAGGGGAGCTCGACAGGCACCCCGTGGAGCAGTTTCACCTCGATGAGTGCGTTCACTTGGACCCTCACACCCTCACTCCATTTACTCGAACATATCTTCGAGTAAGGCTAGTTCGTGATCTAGCCGCGGGCAAGGCCATCGTGTAACAGACGAGTGGCCGTCCGGCCTGTGCCGGACGGCCACTGCGGTGTTCAGTCGTCGCGTTCGGCTTCGCGTGCGTCCCAGCTATCGACCTCGACGTCGCCGATTCCGTACCCGTTCTCTGTGGCGAGTTCGCGCAGTTCGTAGGTGGTGAGGTTGTCGATCTTGTCGACGGCGTCGTCTGCATCGCAGGCCTGGATCGGCAGGCTGACTTCGATGGTGATGTGGGTGGTCACCAGGTAGGACTCGTCAAGCTCTCCATCGCTTCTGAGGGTGTCTCGGTCGATCCCACCGACAGCTTCGGCGATACGGTCGTACTCGCGGCAGTAGTCGGCGTTCTGCGCCTCGCGTGCGGCTTTGATCCAGATGTGCCGCACGCGCAGGTCGTCGGCTTCGACGTCTTCGGTGCGGAGTCTGAGGTTCTCGGTCTTGAGTCGTTCGAGCTCCGCCCGGAGCTCGATGAGGTCGGTGTCGTGCTGGGTCTGCTCGGTGTGAGCGGTGATGGAGAGCATGATCTTCCCTTTCTGCCGCGCCCCGAGTGGGCGTGTCGGCAGTGCGGGCGTCAACGAGGCGCAGGGCGACGGCGGCGGGCGACGTGCCGACCAGCGTGCTGGGCGGGCGCGGCGTTCGATGACGGCGCCCGGAGTCTCGTAGCCTGCATCGCCGACATGACCGCGCGGGGTAGCGAGGAGGGGTCGTGCCTGTTCTCTGCGGCGCGACCCCTCCCTAGCATCGGTTCAGGGTGTGTCGATGCCCCAGCAGGCCAGGCCCCATCCGGGGAGTTGTGGGATCAGTGCACGCCTGAGCGCGTCACAGAATCGGTACGCTTCCGTGTCCTCCCAGTCGGGTGTCTCACAGGCTTGGTATTCGTAGCAGTCGATGGCTTTGAGGAGTTCCACGGTGGTTCTTGGAGTCGAGGGGCCGTGGATGTAGAGCTCCTCGATCTCGGTCTCGTCGTAGCGGAAGTCAATGGATCGCCGGTTCTGGGCCATCAGCATGACCCCGACGGTCTCTGCGGTGTCCGGGGTGAGTGTGGTTCGGGTTGCTCGGGCAATGTCGGGGGCCTCGGGTCCCCAGGGCATCCCGCGTTGGTGGGATCGCTCCACTTGTTCCGCCGTCGGTATGGTTCGTTGCCAACTGAGTGGCCCGTAGGTGATGTTCAGGCCGGCGTTGACCAGTGCTCGGATGTGCTCGATGGACACCATGAATGCGCTCATGATGGCGACTCCTTTCTGCCGCGCCCTGGTTGGGCGTGTCGGCAGGGCGGGCGTCAACGAGGCGGAGTCGGCAGGCAGCGGGCGACGCGCCGACCAGCGTGCTGGGCGGGCGCGGCGTTCGGTGCAGGCCGCCGGAGTCTCGTAGCCTGCATCGCCGACACGACCGAACCGGGGTGACACGCGGGCGGAGCGGCACAGCGGCAGAAGGATCGGGGCGAAGGATGTGGTGATCCTCCGCCCCGCGTTGGAACCGCCGATTCAGAGGCCGGGAAGGGTCGGTGGCAGGTGCCGGTGGGAGAAGGCTTCCAGCCGTGCGGCGGCTTCCATCAGGCCGAAGCTGCGCGCGATTCGCGCCGCTTCGGTCGCGCGCACGCTGTCTCCGGGCAGAGGCGCGTCGACGTCGAGGAGATCGAGGTCGATGACGGGGAGTATCGGGGTGTTGGCGACCCGTCCACCTTCGATAACGATGTATGGATCGCCGGAGCAGAGTGCAGCATCTGCGCCCTCCGTGGCGTTGATGCTCAGGGTGCGGGAATCGTGCAAGGCGCTCGCTTCGAGTTGGTGCCGGAGTTGTGCTTCGATGTCGCCGGTCGCGTCGAAATCGTCTGGAACATGCACTTCGCTGGTGTGCACGCGGTGGATCGTGATGGTGATGAGTTTCATCGGTGTGGCTCCTTATCTGGTGATTCCGGGGGTGGGGTCGTCTCCGGGCTGGGGTCGTCCGATCTTGTCGATGCTCGGCAGAGGGTTGCGGCGGGAAGTGCTGCGCTCTGCGCGCGAAGGAGCGGCCGGGCGGTTCAGAGAGGATGCGGTCATCTGTCGAATGTCGCTGGCGGAGGTGATCGGGGTTGCGCCGCGTTCAGTGAGGAGTCGTCCGCATCCGGCGCTTGCCGGGCTCTCGTCCGGGCCGGGCACCGCCCCGATGGGCCTGCGGAGTGTTTCGGCTTCGTCCGCGAGTTGCAGCGTGCGGGAGCGCACTCCGGCCTCGACGATGACGGTTCCTGCGGTGAGCGCGGTGAGGACTCTGCCGCGCTGCTCGAAGCGGTGTCGGGTGGGTACTTGTGCGGGCGATGCCTCGCTGAGGATCAGGCCGCTAGCGCGGATCTGCTCGAAGAGTTCGATATGGCCTGCCGGGTAGAGGCGTTCGAGTCCTCCGGCGAGCACGGCGATGGTGCCGAGGCCGGAATCGAGCGCGGCACGGTGGGCTTCGGCGTCGATGCCGTAGGCCGCGCTCGATACGGTGAGATGCCCGGTGCTCGCAAGGTCGGCGGCGAGTTGCCGAGTGCGGTCGATGCCGAAGCGGGTGGCGGCGCGTGCGCCGGTGATCGTCACGCGCTGTTCGAGCGGGATGGTGAGCAGCGCGGTGTCGCCCTGCGCCCAGAGTGCGAGCGGGGTGCGGTGCCGGAGTGTTGGGATGCCGGAGGCGTTCCATGCGGGGGATTCCGGGGTGAGCACGGTGAGTTCGTGGATCGCGGTCTTGGCGAACACGCTCTCTGCTTCGCGTTCGCTCAATCTTGGTGCGGCGTGTTCTCGCCAGGTGGTGAAGCCGAGTTCGCTGATCCCGGCGGGTCGTTTCCCGGTGCGGGCGAAATCTACGGTCTCGGCGCAGCCGTGCTCGGTGATGAGTCGTTGCGTGAGCCAGTCGCCTGGCGGGGTGGCATGGGCGAGGGCGATGCGCGCGGTGCGCTCATTCGTGAAGTCGATCGGCATAGTGGTACTCCCAACACAGATGTGCGGGGCTGGATGGTTCCAGCCCCGAACATCAGGCGGTCAGGATCACACCGTCACGGCTTCGGCTTCCGCCTCGGCCTCGCAGTCGGCATCCTGCGCCTCGGCGGTGTCCTCGTTCTCGCTCGGCTCCTCGTCCTGCGCCTCCGGCTCCGCCTGCGCCGGTTCTTCGACCTCGCCCTCCGGGTCGGCATCAGCATCAGCGTCGGTGTCGGCCTCGTCGTCGCTGGCTTCCTCTGTGCCGGTGTCCTCGGTGCCCGCCGTCTCTGGGTCGTCCGCGTGCTCCGGGGTGTCCTCGACGGGCGGTTCGATGCCGAGCACCAGGTTCTCCACGTCAGAGAGGGAGTAGCCCCACTCCGCGAGCGCGGTGAAGTAGTCGGCCATGTCTTCCGAGGGATTGCGCCAGGTGTGCGTGCCGGTCGCTTCCTCGTGGGCGGCGATGGTCACGGCGAGCAGCGCGGTCATGGTGCGTCCGGGCTGCTTCTGGGTGTGCGCGAGGATCGGGTGCGTCTTGCTCCACGAGTAGTCGGGCAGGCCGAGCAGATCGAGTGCGAGCCGGTGGTGCTCCCCGATGGAACTGGTGAGGCGTCCGCGCCCGTCGATCACACTCGCGGCGATGAACTGCTGTGCGCCCTTGGGGGTGGCCTTGCGGCTCAGGAACGTGCGCAACCACTCCCGGCGCACCGTCTCCGCCGACTTCCATGCCTTGTTGTTGGCGATCAAGGTGCGACGCTCCTGCTTCTGCTCCTCCGTCCAGGGCATGTTCACGGAGCCGTCGGCCTTGCGCTTCTTCAGCCCCCACTTGCGCCAGTCGGTGACGAAGTGCCCGACCTCGATGCCGTTCCACGCCTCCCTGATCGCGTAGCGGTGGCCGTCTCCGCCGAGGTAGTTCTCCTCGGTGATCGCGGTGCCGTCTTTCTGTGTGAGGTCGCGGAACGGGAGCGTGGTCCTGTCCTCCCAGTGCGGCCAGTCGATCTGCTGGTATCCCTGCTCGGTGTAGTGGGCGATGAGTTCTTCGATGGCGGCGCGCTCCTCGCGCATGTCGCGTGCTCGCTGCGCCTGGTGCTCGAACTGGCTCGGGCTGTGCTGGGCGGTGTCGCGGAGCCGCTCAGCGGTGTCGGGGTCGTCCTCGAACTCCGCGATCACGAGCGCCTGGTCGAGGGTGACCTGATGTTCGGTCACTTCCTTGGTCGCGGCCTCGCTCGCGGCCACGGCAAGACCCGCCTTGACGCGCTTGGGCTTCTCCCCCACGGCGCGGGCGATAGCGGTGACGCTCATACCGTCGAGTTCGAGTTGCCGCCACGCGGCGACCCGCTCGGACTCGTCCAGCTCCGCGCGGTGTTCGTTGGCGATGAGCTGGCGCACGATGCGCATGGCCTCGGTATCCCCCTCGGGCACGATATAGGCGGGCACCTCGTGCCGTTCGGCTTCGACAGCGGCGAGGATGCGGCGCTGACCGTCCTCGATCCACACACGCCCGTCCTCAGCAGGATGGGCGAGCACGGGGATAATGACCCCGTGCCGCTTGATCGATGCGACGAACGGGCGGTCGATCTTCGTGTTCGTGCGAATGTTCGCGTCGATCAGCACTTCGCGGGCATCGACCATCTGCAACTGCACGGCCTGGGTGGTGTCGGTGGTGTTCATTTCCTGATTCCTTTCGTGACGCAAGCCGGGGCACCTGCCGGATGCGGGCGCTCTCCCTATCTCGCTCATTGCCTTTCGGCACCTGCCGAAAGACGGGGACAGGAGGAATCGTCAAGGCGGCACAGCACAAGTTCTCGGCCGAAATAAGCGCAGCGCGGCCGAGAAGTTTTGCGGGCCTTGACGAGGGGGAATGGGCCCGTACAATCTCCAGCCGAAAGGCAATCCTGCGACGTACCGAGCACGGTGAGCATGTGGCTCGGGATAGCAGGCAGACAGGCGCAGTGCAGCTCGTGGCGGAGCCGGGAAGCAGACTCCGAAAGCGTGCCCAGCGCCGGTGGTCGAGCGTGATTCGCCGCTGAACAGGCGTATTCAGCGGCGATTGGGGCGTGTCGTTACACCCTTGCCTGTACTCGGGGTACTGCCCCATCTCGCCCCTGTGCGTGCCTGGCGTCAGCGATGACGCCGGCTTGGTAGAGGGGCGGTGCCTCGTGACCAGGGCACAGCGCCGCTGATTGGCGGCGCTGGCCTCCGTCAGGAGGTGGAAGCGGTGGCGAAGAAGAAGTGGACGGCTGAACAACGACAAGCAGACCAGCAGCAGAAGCTGGCGTGGCTCGATGAGCGCATCTCGGAGCGCGTCGAGCAGCTCGTCACGGGCGACGACTGGCTGAACGCGCTCCGCTTCGCCGCGAAGTTCAGAACCCGCAGCTTCCTCAACACCCTCGGCATCTACATCCAGCACCAGCAGGCGTATTCCGAAGGGCGCGTGCCCGAACCCACGCCGACGCTGTTGGCGGGGTACGGCCAGTGGAAACAGCTCGGCCGCTGGGTGGTCGAGGGGCAGCGCGGATATATGATCCGCAAGCCCGTGTTCGAGCGGTACGCCTCAGCGAACCCCGCCGCCGGTCAGTGGCGGCGGCTCGGATTCAGAGAGCAACCGCGACCCGGCGAAGTGGTGCGGGAGAAGTTCACCCGCACCATTCCCGGCTATGTGTGGGACGTCTCACAAACCGACGGCCAGGAGATCCCCGAACGCCCCAAAGGTGAGCTTCCGAAGGGCGCCGCTCCCCCAGGCCTCTGGGACGGGCTCGCAGACCTCGTCGCCAAGGGCGGGTTCACGCTCAGTGATGTTCCGAACGCCGAGGTGCTGGGCGGAGCGTCGGGGGTGACCAATTACACGGATCGCACGGTGCTCGTCCGGGGCGACCTGGATGAGGCGGCGCGCGTCGCCATCCTCGCGCACGAGCTCGGGCATCTCCTGATGCACGACCCCGAGGCCGAAGGCCGGGAACCGCACCGCGGCATCCGCGAGGTGGAAGCCGAGAGCTTCGCGGCGATGATCTGCGCGGCCTACGACCTGGATTCGCTCGACTCGACGGTGCCGTATGTCGCAGGTTGGGCGTGGAGCGTCAAGGACCAGGAGCCGGGCGAGGTGATCCGCGCGACCGGCGACCGGGTGGTGAAAGCCGCGTGCGGTGTGATCGACAAGCTCCCAGAGCCGGTGAGCGGCAACGGCAAACCTGTTATCCCGGAAGCCCCCGCGCAGAAGCCGTCACTGCCGAAGCGAGGCGCGCGGGGCGCGGCAAGAACGGCTGTGCGCGAGGCGGAAGCGATTTCGCTATGAACACCGTGCTGCTCCAGCGGTCGCCGGCATGGTGGGCGGCGGCGGTGGCGACCTGCGGGAATCTCGCGATCGGATTCGGCGCCTTCTGGCTCTCGTTCACCGCGCTCTCTGACCTCGCTCGCATGGCCGGGGTTCCCGAGGAGCAGGCGTGGGTGTGGGCGGTGATCGTGGACGGTCTGATCGTGATCTCGACCGTCGCCGTCGTCGCGCTCGACGGGAACGGGTGGCGCGCGGTCGCTTACCCGTGGACACTGCTCGCCCTCTCCGCGGGTGTGTCGGTGGTGGCGAACGTGCTGCACGCGATCGTGCAGGCCGCGCCCGAGGTGCCCGCCCCGCTTGCGGGTGCGATCGCGGCGGTGCCACCGCTCGTGCTCATCAGCACCACGCACCTCACGGTCATTCTGATCCGGCACGCAGGCCGCACCACCCCCGCGACCCAGGAGAGGGAGGCCGCAATGCCGGGCGAACCACTGACGGCACCGATCACCATGCCGCCGCCCCCAGCTCCGGTCCCGGACCCGGCGCAGACGGAGACCTCAGATCCGGCTCCAGCCCCAGCCCCAGCCCCAGTCGAAGGTACTCCTGCGCGCGTCTCGCCTGCTCGGGTGCCATCGACGATGAGCCGCCCGGCATTGCGGGCGCGGGCGCAGGAGCTGTCCGAGCAGGGCTGGTCAAGTCGGCAGATCGCGGACGAGATCAAGGTGCACCGCTCCACCGTCAGCCGCTGGGTCGCCCCAGCAGAGAGAACCCACGACACAGGCGATTTCGCCGGTGCCGAATGAAGAAAGTGAGCACATCATGAACGAGAAGCACACGACCCCGCACGGATCAGCCTTCCCCACGCAGGCACCGCTCCCGAAGCCCGAACAGGCTCCCGAGAAAGCTGCTGAAGCGTCAGCGCGGGAGGCGTCACGGGAGTTCGCCACGCATGGCGACCCGTCCCTCCAGCAGAAGGACGGCGGGCAGGCCGAGCAGTCGGGGCCCGAGGATCGCCGAGTCCGGGTGCGGTGGGAGCGCCCCGCGGATGTGGCGATGCGCGTCGCTGCTGCGGGTCTCGGTAAGGGCGCAGATGTGCATCTCGCCGCGCATGACCGTCTTCGCGCCCTCCGCGCGCAGGCGAAGTCGGCTGTGAACGCGCAGGCCCGCCGCCTGCCCGCTGCTGTTATGGGGCGCCGGGCCACCGGCCCCGAGTCGCCAGGGAGCGCCCCAGTCTCCCGCTGAAGCCGCCTGCCCCGGCATCCGTGTGGTGTCGGGGCGGCGCTTCTACAGCGAGAGGGAGGGTGACCGATCATGAGCACGACACCATCAGTGCAACGACGGGCCACTGCGTTCCGCAGCGGCGAAGGATTGCGCACGCTGCTGCTCAGGCTGCGTGAGGGCGGGCCGGGCATCTGGAGTCGCGACGCTGAGGCGCGGGCGCTGCTCGAGTACACGAGGAGTCGGTACGAGCGGCTCTGCCGCAAGTGGGGGCGCGACCCCGGCGAGGGTGTCTCGGCGGCGTTCGTGGCGATGCAGGACGACTATCTGCTCGGCGTCGACGACCCGTGGGCGGTGCTCACCATTACGGTGCGGGCGGCGATGATCGCAGAGAACCAGGCCGAACGTCTCCTCATCTCCCCCGAACGCGCGCAGAAGGAAGACGTCACCGACTTGGTGCGGCCGGTGCAGGCCGGCGAGTACGAAGACTACCTCTACAGCATCGCCGCCACCGAGCCCGCAGGGGCCTCCGTGTCGCCGCTACTGTCGCTGGTGCAGGCGACCTCAGCCCGGTTCTTCGCCTGCCTCGGATGGGAGCTCGACGTGGCACTCGCGGCCGTCGAGTACGTTCTTGCGCGGCTGATGACCGCGCTCGACGCCGACCGCGCCTACCAGTACCTCCGCCGGGATACCACCGGGCCTGCGCAGTTCGACATTCCCGCCCAGTCGTGGCGGGCGCTCGTGCGCGTCCTCGTCGGCACACCGGGAAGCCCCGGGCTTCCCGGCAGGCGCGGCGTGATCGCCCGCATCGTCCTCGAACTCGAGCAGGGCGTCGTACCGAAGGCGATCATCGAGGATCTTCTCAGCGACGACGCGCTGATCATCGAGGTGTTCGAGCATCGGCCGGGGCAGTCATGAGCGATGGGGCGGTGGAACTCGAACGGGCGCTCGACGCGATCCGTTC
>CAMFIY010000072.1 GCA_945952575.1 uncultured Leucobacter sp. | reverse complement strand
CCTGCTGGGCAGTGGCACCATCCTGCGTGAAAGCATCGAAGCGAAGAAGCTGCTGCCGAATGCGAGCTACTTCGCGTTCACCGCGACACCGAAGAACAAGACCTTGGAGATGTTCGGCGAACCGGTCGCGAACCCCGACGGCACGGTCGGCCATCGCCCATCCCACTCGTACACGATGAAGCAGGCCATCCAAGAGGGCTTCATCGTGGATGTGCTCGCGAACTACACGCCGGTGGGTAGCTACTACAAGCTGATGAAGACTGTCGAGGATGATCCCGAGTTCGACGTGAAGCGGGCCTCGAAGAAGCTGCGAGCCTACGTCGAGGGTAACCAGCACGCGATCGCGCAGAAGGCCGACATCATGGTTGAGCACTTCCTCGGCCAGGTGATCGCCAAGCAGAAGATCGGTGGTCAGGCCCGCGCGATGGTCGTCACCTCCTCCATCCCGCGGTGCATCGAGTACTTCCACGCCATCCGCGACGCGCTGGCCGCACGCAAGAGCCCCTACAAGGTGATCGTCGCGTTCTCCGGCGAACACGACTACAAGGGCGTGCAGGTCACCGAGGCAAGCCTCAACGGCTTTCCTTCCCGGGCAATCGCCGAGCAGATCAAGGCCGACCCGTATCGGATTCTCGTCGTCGCCAACAAGTACCAGACCGGGTACGACGAGCCGCTGTTACACACCATGTACGTCGACAAGACGCTATCGGGGGTGCTCGCGGTCCAAACGCTCTCACGGTTGAACCGGGCGCACCCGGCGAAGCATGAGGCGTTCGTGCTCGACTTCGCCAACGCCGCCGAAGACATCCAGCGCGCCTTCGACCCGTACTACCGCACCACCGTGCTCGCCGAAGAGACCGACCCCAACAAACTGCACGACCTCGTCAACGACCTCGACGCCTTCGGCATCTACACGCCGGAGCACGTCGACGAGTTCGTGGCGCGCTACCTGGCCGGTGAGCCTCGCGACCAGCTCGACCCTCTGCTCGACGTGTGCGTCGCAGAGTATGTCGAGCTTCCCGAGGAAGACGATCAGGTCAGGTTCAAGGGCGACGCGAAGGCGTTCCTGCGCACCTACAACTTCCTCTCCACCGTGCTGCCCTACGGTAGCCCGGAGTGGGAGAAGCGCTCGATCTTCCTCGATCACCTCGTGCCGAAGCTCCCGGCACCGAAGGAAGAAGACCTCGCTGCCGGAATCCTGGAGAACATCGACCTCGAGTCGTACCGTGCCGAGAAGCTCACAGCGATGAAGATCGTGCTCGACGACGAGGACGGCCTGCTTGACCCGGTACCCGCAGCAGGGGGCGGCATGCTGGCGACGCCCGAGCTGGAGAGGCTCTCGGAGATCGTCAAGAGCTTCAACGCCCACTTCGGCAACATCGAATGGAACGACGCTGACCGCGTCGAACGCTTCATCACGGAGGAGATCCCACGCCTCGTTGCCGAAGACGAGGCCTACCAACACGCGCAGGCAAACAACGACCCCGCAAACGCGCGCGTCGAGAGCGACCGAGCACTCGGTCAGGTCATGCTGCGGCTGATCGCCGACGACACGCAGCTCTTCAAGGAGTTCCAGGACAACGAGAGCTTCAAACGGTGGCTGGCCGACGCCGTGTTCAACGCAACGTACAGGAAGAGCGCATGAGCGCCGGGCCAGCGTGGGAGGCTGCGCTCGTCGGTTTGACGCTGCAAGGGTCATCGTCAAGGAGGTTCAAGTGAAGGCGCGACGGCTCACCTTCTACCTTCTTCGTCAGGACGTTGCCGAGTTCGAGGATGCACTGGACCCGGAGAAGGCCAACATCGCGGTGGATCTTGATTCGTCTGCGGGAGTTGACGGGCGGTTCTTCTATGTCCAGCCCCGTCCATCCATCCCTTCATGGGTCGGATTCATCCAGCCTGTACTAGCCGACCAACTCGGCAGCCTCAGATCCTCCTCAACCTCCGCCCTGCTGCTCCTGCGCACCAGTGGGCGCATCTTCGCGCTCACCTTCGGGTACGGTCGGTCGCTTCTCGACCTGTCGAAGATTGAGTACCAGTTCGGTCTGCGGGTGGCACTCAACCGCATCGACCCACGTCAGATTCGGAGTCTGGACACCAAGACCTTCGAGGATCTTGTGGTCTCAACGAACACTCAAGCGAGCAAGAGTGCCGAGCTGCCCACTTTCGGTGTCGACGTATCGCGCGACATCCTGAGAGCAGTCACCGGGGAGCCGCGCGACCAGTCCGTGACGAAAAGAATCGCCGGTGCGGACTCACTTGTGATGGGAGTCAAGGCGCCGGTGACGGAGCTGCCTGCTATCTGCGATGACCTGCTCGTCGCGTTCGAAGCCGATGACTACAAGACAGACTTTGGGTGGATCGACCAACTCTCGCTCGTGCGTGACAGCGCAATTCTCGGAGCGCTCAACGATCTGCTCGTGGAGCAGTTGCGAAGCGGGTCGACCGGATCAACGCACCTGGCGATGCCGGAAGCAATCGATTGGGAGGACATCGACGGGTTCAAGATCGCAGGAACGCGAAGCCATGTCTATGACGACCTTGACCTCGACGAATACCTCGACCGCATCGGAGACGACCGCGCCACCATCACCGTCGAGAATCTCAAGTCCAGATCCGTGTCGGTGAGGTTCGGACGCTCAGGGAACTTTGACAAGCGCTGGAACCTCTATCAGTGCCTCGTTACTGAGCAGCGGATCAACGACCAACTACACGTTCTCATAGAAGGTCGCTGGTTCGCCGTCAGCACAACCTTGGTCGAGGAGGTCGATTCCTTCGCTGCTGGACTCATCGACGCGACAGTTCAGCTTCCGCCAGCACACGTTGGCGAGGTTGAAGCAGACTACAACGCCCGCCTCGTCCTCAGCTCGCCCGAGCACCTCCTCAAGCTCGATGCACGTATCAAGCGGCCAGGAGGTGCCAGCAGCGGCATCGAGTTCTGCGATGTCCTCTCGGATGATGGCGACTTGATCCATGTGAAGCGCAAGTCTCGTTCCGCAACACTGAGCCACCTCTTTGCCCAAGGCGGAGTGTCCGCCGCAACGTTCGTCAATGACGCCATCTTCCGCACACAGGTCCGCGAACTGATCCAGGCAGAAGTGTCCCAGGAAGCTCTTGAGGTCTGGTTGCGCTTGGTACCCAGCGCAGAGGAAGCCGTCGATAGATCTCGCTACCGTGTGACCTACGCTGTCATCGCTAACTCCAGCCGTGGAGGGCGAGACTGGCTGCCCTTCTTCAGCAAACTGAATCTGATGCAACAGGGACGACAACTCTCGACGATGGGGTTCACTGTCGCGATCGCGCGGGTTCCGATCATCGATCCGAGCCAAAGCGAGAGCGAGGAGATCCAGAGTGTCTCGTGAACCGCTGAATCTCGATGACGACGGCGAGTGGGCCGGAGAGTGGTGGCTTCCCGACGAGCCCGACCACAAGGTGCCGGGTACCCTCCGATACACGACCGCGGATGGTCTGAGACTCACTCTGATCGGTACGTTCGAGGATCGCATTAGCACGACGATCTCTCCAGGCGTGGTGGCTTTTCATGAAGGTCGCCGAACCTGGGACGTGATCCATGGCGCTGCCGAACAGCGAGAGATCACACTCCTCGGTTGCATCCCGAGCGGCGGCAAACGCACGTACGGCGCACGCGTCCAGACTCCCGACAAGCAGACCATCACCTCCATCACAGCCCTCGTCGGAGCGCATGTCAGAAGTGAAGACGAGCCGCTGTTCTTCGCGGCAGAGGGCGCCGTGGGCAACCTCGGGGTCTGGGGAGCGACGTCCGTCTTTGAAGGGTTCTGGGGTGCTCCCGAAGGCCGTCCCGATGGCAGCGGCACCATCTCCGTGAAGCCACTCGAAGCTAAGACGGTCAAGGTCGACGGAGCCGAGTTCATCCTTGCGCACCGCCACACCTTGCCGTTCTTCGATCAACGTCGAGGAGGCACGACGGGCCGCGTGCGAGACTCGACGTTCGTGCGATTTGTTCGGAAGGCACCGTTTTCGTGGCGCGAGGCGATGGGGTTCGCTCGAACAGTGCAGGACTTGGTTGCGCTGGCCACCCATCGTGCTGCGGGAGTCATCTGGCTGCGGTTGAGGTTAGCGGAAGGCGACGCGGAGACTGAGCCGACCAGGCCGCAACGCGAGTGGAACGTCGAAGTGATCTACTCGCCCTCGAAAGTTGGCGATCATGATGCGAAGGCCATCGAGCCGCATCGGGTGTTCTTCACATGCGAGACGCTTCCGTTCGAGGAGATCATGCCTCGATGGTGCGAGGTACACGAGCGGCTGCAATCGGCACTGAACATGATTCTTGGGCTTCGCTACGCGCCCGCCCAGTACATCGAGAATAACCTCCTGACGGCGGTCGGAGCGGCGGAGGTGCTGCACCGCGGTCTCGACATAGACGAGCCGCCTATGCGACCTGAAGAGTTCAGGCCGATGCGTGAAGCGATGTTGGCGCACGTGCCCGAGGAGCATCGTGACCGCATCAAGGGCTCGCTCCGCAACGATCCCACGCTACGAGAACGGTTGTACGCCCTTGCGGCTCGGCCAGACCAGGAGGCGATGTCCGTGCTCGTGCCGGACATTGACCGATGGGCAGGACGAACGACGCGAGCGCGCAATGACCTGGCACATGAAGGGCAAACCCCGAATCACACCTTCGATGAGTTGATCGCCATCGTGGATGTGACCACTGCGGTGGTGATCCTGAACCTGCTGCACGAGGTCGGTCTATCTGCCGAGCAGCAGCGCAAGATCGTCAAAGAGCACCCGCAATTGCGCGCGACAGCCCGACAAGCGAGTCAGCATCTCTACGCTCCCAAAGTGCCGGATTGACCTGGCCGACATCACCGTCTGCGCGTCTTCGCCCACACGGTGCCACGGTGAACCCTGAACTGGCGCGCCAGTAGGTTCACACTGACGCCCTGTGCGCGGGCTGTTCGCATAGCGTCCACTTCCTCGTCCGTGAGGCGTGTTCGAGGTCGTTGCTTTGGTTCCGTCGACGCGCCGATCAGCGGGTCGTCGGCCTCGCCCTCGCGCTCGGCGTCCACGTGATCGCCCTGATTCCACGCGGATACCAGCCGCTCGACCCGCCGTCGCCTGTTCCCGCAGTGCTCCATTGCGTCCACCACATACCCTTTGCGTCTCATGGATCTCCCCGTCGAGTGAGGCCGCCGAGCAGAATCACACCCTGCGCGGGGATGCACTCGCCATGACGATGCTCGCCGCGAGCAGCGCGATCGCGCAGAGGTACGGCAGCGGAGTCGCGATCCCGGCGATCAGGGCGGTGGCCGTTCCGGCGATGGCCAGGAGGACGCAGGCTGCGGGGCGCGACTGTCGCAGCCGGGGCCACCAGGGCCGCCGGCGCAGCCGTTCCAGCCGAGGCCTCCCGAGCGACGGGATCCACCGGAGCGCCCGGCGCTCGCACCGCGCAGCGAAACGCGCGAACGGGAGCACGCAGGCCGCGACGGCGAGCAGCCAGGCCCCGCGGGTGGCCCACCAAGCCGCCGAGTGCGGCTCCGGGAGCGGGAAGCCGGCGATCCACAGGATCGCGACGAGCGCGAGGATCACCGGCATGTGCCACAGGTAGATCCCCATCGCCGTCTCGCCGGCCCAGGCCACGATCCGAGACGCGACGGGCCCGCGGGCCGCCGCGTCGAGCGATCCACGGATCAGATTCAGCGCGAAGAACTGCGCACTGCCGAGCAGGGCGAGTGCGGTGGTTGGCGGATTCAGGTTCTCGAGCATGTCCGGCGACCGGCCGCAGGCCAACAGCACGAGGAGCAGTCCGAGCGAGACCGCGACCCCGGTCAGGAGCGTGCGTCGCGACCACGTCGCGCAGGCCCCGCTCTGCATGAGGAAGCCGAGCTGCTGCATGAGCAGCCAGATGAACGCGAGGTTCAGGTAGCCGATCGGGATCCCGAATCCGGCCTGGGCGAGGTCGACCACGAACACGCCGATCGCCAAGGCGGCGATCGTCGCAGCGGGCCACCGCTCGTGCAGCCCGGCCATGATCGGCACCAGCGCGGTCGTTCCGAGATACACGGCCAGGAACCAGAGCGGCTGGCCGATCCTGAGGCTCGCCTCGGAGATCAGCCCGGGATCCGCGCCGAGCGACCGCGCCGTGAGCAGGATCGCGCCGACCGCGCCGATCATGATGAGCGCCGGCACGGCGAGCCGGCGTACCCGCGAGGCGACGTACTCGGTCGCCGACGCCCCGCGATCGCGCATCCGACGCCACTGCGCCAGCGCCGCGAAGCCGCCCGCGATGAAGAAGAGCGGCATGACCTGCAGCACCCAGGTCATGGGGGCGAACCACGGCTCGCCCGAGAGCGCCACGCTGGTGCGCAACGCGCCCGATCCCGTGCGTCCGGCACCCACCATCAGCGCGTGGAGCACCACGACGCCGAGCAGCGAGACCGCTCGCACCGCATCGATCGCGGCGTCGCGTCGCGACGGGGCGATCGGCTCCGGGCCGGGATGCGGGCGGGTCGGCGCGGTCGGCGCGAGTCGCGCGGCCTGAGCCGGCGGCGCAGAGGTGAGTGACATGTCGGGCTCCTCGTATCGGGTACGAGGAGCAACGGTAGGGCCGGGATGCGGTCCGCCGCGTCACCCGCCCGAGCGAACCGCGGCACTACTCCAGAGGGAGGCGGATCAGCCGCCGACGCTCACGAGCCCCGATTCGTAGGCCGCGATGACGATCTGCGTGCGGTCGCGCAGACCGAGCTTGGCGAGCACCCGTGAGACGTGCGTCTTCACCGTCTGCTCCGAGAGGAAGAGCCGTCCCGCGATCTCGGCGTTCGACTTCCCGGCCGCGACGAGTTTCATGACGTCCAGCTCGCGCTCGGTCAGCGGAGAAAGCAGCGCCGTCGTCTTCTGCGGCGCCGGCCGCGACACGTAGTCGGCGATGAGCCGACTGGTGATGGAGGGGGAGAGGAGGGCATCGCCTCCGGCGACGATGCGCACGGCCGCGACGAGATCCTCCGCCGACGCATCCTTGAGAAGGAACCCGCTCGCCCCGGCCTGCAGCGCGGAGAACACGTATTCGTCCGCATCGAAGGTCGTGAGCATGATGATCCGCGGATGCGCGAGGCCGGGCATCGCGAGAATCGCCCGCGTCGCGTCGAGCCCGTTCATGCGCGGCATGCGGATGTCCATGAGCACCACATCGGGGCGCACCCGGCGCACCAGCTCGACCGCCTCGTCCCCGTCCGAGGCGCTGCCCGCCACGACGATGTCGCTCTGGGCGTCGAGCAGTGCGCCGAAGCCCTGACGCACCATGGCCTGATCGTCGACGATGGCGACCCTGATCGACGGGGTCTCCGACTCGGGCGACTGCATGACACCGATGATACCGAGGGCGCCCCGGCGTCGAATCACTCTCGAGTATGACGAGGATCGGCACCGCGGGGTGATGTGCGCGAACCCGCCAAAACCTACCGTGAATCCCATGATCCTTCTCGCCGTGATCCTCGCCGTCGTCGGTGCGCTCGGGCTCGCCGTCGGCACGCACCTGCAGCATCGCGCAGTCCGCTCGGACGCCGGGCAGGTCGCACTCGCCGAGCACTGCGCACCGGCCCGGCACACCCCATCAGCCGTGCAGGTCGCGCCGATCGAGCGCGCCGGCACCGCGCACCGCGCGGTCACCCGGGCGATGCGCACCCCGCTGTGGCTGCTCGGCGCGGGCATCATCGTGCTCCAGACTGCGCTCAACGTGGTGGCGCTCGGCCTCGCACCCGTCGCCGTGGTGCAGCCGATCGGCTCGCTCGCCCTCGTCTGCGCCGCGATCATCAGCGCCCGGACCCTCGGGGTGCGGATCGGCGGCGGGCTGATGGCGGGCATCGCGCTCGCCGTCGCGGCCGTCGCGCTCTTCGTCGGCATCTCGGCCGGCTACGCACTCGATCTGCGGGCCACCGCTGCCGAGGCCGCCCTGCTCTGCGGTCTGCTGCTCGCGCTGATCGTCCTCGGGGTGCTCGTCGCCCGTCGCCGGTCCGGGCACCTCTCCCGGGTGGTCGGGGCCGGAGTGATCTTCGGCTCGGTGGCCTCGGCGATGCACGTCGTGGCGGTGGAGGTCTTCGCGCTGCTCCGCGCGGAACCGACCGGCGACGTCTCCCCGCCGTTGCTCGCGGTCCTGTTCGTGCTCCTTCTCGGGGCGACGGCTGTCGGAGCCTGGCTCGTGCAGACGGCCTATGCGAGCGGGCCCCCGGAGACGGTGCTCGCCGGGCTGACCGTGCTCGACCCCCTGGTCGCCGTCCTCATCGGAGGTCTGCTGCTCGGGGAGATCGCGGGGATCCCTCCCGTCGCGCTGATCGGCCTGCTGCTCAGCGGCATCGCCGCGTGCGCGGGGATCGCCGCCGTGGTGCGCAGCCATCCGGGGATCGGCGCGCCGGGCGATGGCGCCGCCGTGATGAATGGGGGAAGCTGAGATGGTGCAGCAGACGGCTCGGGCCCGGCAGGGCGGCTCCCTCATCTCGCGTCTGGCGCGCGACTACGCCTATGTGATGCCGGGGTTCTTCCTCTCCCTGCTCGCGTTCGTGCTCCTGATCCCGCTGTTCGCGCTCGCGCTCGGCACATTCGTGATCTGGATCGGTGCGCTGCTGCTGCCGGCGGTGCTCCGCCTGGCCACGGGCTTCGCCGAGCTCTCCCGCGCCCGGCTGCGCCATTTCGGGGTGGAGCCGATGCCGGTGCGCTACCGGCCGCGGTCTCCCGGGTTCGCCGGGTGGCTGCGCATGCTGGGCGATCCGCGCCGCTGGGCGGATCTGGTGTTCGAGACGCTCATCGCCTTCCCGCTGCGCACCCTCACCTTCTCGGTGGCCGTCACCTGGACGGCCGCCGCGCTCGGCGGGATCACCTGGGTCGTCTGGGGCCTGTTCCTGCCGCGCAGGGACTCGTTGCTCACGGGCATGATCCTCGAGGCCGTGACGGAGGGCGCGGCGCCCGACGCGATCTCCCGCTCCTATCTGCTGGAGGCCGGCAGCCAGTTCCTGCTGGGGTGCCTCTTCCTCGTGACGCTGCCGCTCGTGATGCGCGGTCTCGCCCGGCTCGATGCGCTGATCACCCTCGGCGCGCTGGGTGGCGGGCTGCGGTCGATGCAGGACGACCCGGAGCCCGGCCCCGCCCCTGCGGCATCGACCGCATGGCCTGCCGGATCGGGTGCGGGCCTCGGATCCGGGCAGGCGCTCTCGGTGGACGCCTGGACCTGGATCGCGGCGGCCTTCGCGGCGGTCGCGGCGGTCGCGATCGACTGGCCGCTGCTCGCGGTCCTCTACGGGGTGCCCGTCGTCGTCGCGATGTGCATCGCGTTCGCGCACGGCGCCGCTCTGCTGCTCGCCGTCCGCTGGCCGGGGGCGGGGATCGCGCTGCAGACCGCGGCGACGGTCGGCACGGTGCTCGCGATCGCGGCGGCGGGCACGACCGAGGGCCAGTGGCCCTGGCCGTGGCCCGCGATGACCCTGATCGTGCAGGCGATCCTGATCCTGATCGTGGCGCTGCGCAGCGGGTGGACCCGTGCGGTCGTCGCCTGGGCCGCGCCTCAGATCGCGGTCGTCGCGGCGGCGCTGCTCTCCGGCGTCTCGGCGGGCGGCTGGAGCAGCGTGATCGTCTCGGCGTCGGTCACCGGCGGCGCCCTCGTCATCGGCATCGTGCTCGGGCAACTGGATGCGAGCCGCGGCGCGCTGCGCGAGGAGCGCCGAACGAGCGCCGACCTGAGCGCGCGGCGCCGGGAGCTCGAAGAGCGGAATCGGATCGCCCAGGAACTGCACGATGTCGTCGCGCACAGCATGTCCGTCATCAGCGTGCAGGCGACCACTGCGAAATACCGGCTCGACGGGCTCAGCCCGGAGGCGGAGGGGGAGTTCCATTCGATCGCGGAGTCGTCGCGACAGGCGCTCGCCGAGATGCGGCACCTGCTCGCGCTGCTGCGCACTCCTCGCGAAGGCGAGGCCCCGGCACTCGCACCGCAGCCGGACGTCGGCGATCTCCCGGCACTCGTCGAGACGACGCGGCAATCGGGAGTGCGGATCTCGCTCGAGGTGTCGACCGGGACGGCGGGCGACGGGACGGCCCAGGCCGGGCCGGCGGCGATCCCTCCGGTCACTGGGCTCGCCGTGTATCGCATCGTTCAGGAGGCGCTCAGCAACGCCGTGCGCCATGCGCCCGGCTCGGCGATCGATGTGCGGGTGGCGCGGGATGCGGAGCGCATCGTCGTCTCCGTCGAGAACGGCCCGGCCGCTCCCGCGGGCAGTCGGGCCGCGGCCCCCGGCGCGGGCCTCGGGCTCATCGGCGTGCGCGAACGGGCGGTCGCGCTCGGCGGCTCGGCAGAGGCGGGGCCCACCGATCAGGGCGGCTTCCGGGTGCGCGTCGAGCTCCCCGTCTAGACGACCACCTGGCGCCCCGCCCGTGCACCGATCTCACTCT
>CAMFIY010000071.1 GCA_945952575.1 uncultured Leucobacter sp. | reverse complement strand
CCTTGAATCTGTGCGAGGTGATGTGTGGGCGGTCGGCCCGAGCGGGCCTCGCTGCGGCGCAACGACGATGTTTCCCGCCCTACTGGCGGAGGGCGTAAATCTTTTATAAATTATTTAGTGCGAGGATGCAACCCCCTCGCCGAACCGGGCGCGGCCCGGCGGACCGGAGGCGAGAGGCAGGCGCGGTGGCAGCGGACGGGCAGCAGAGGGCGCGGCGAACGAACGGATCGTCGGCGACGGGCGAGCGCGGCGCGATCTCCGCCGGTCATCCCCTGGCGGTCGAGGCCGGAGTCGCGATACTCGCTTCCGGGGGCAACGCGCTCGACGCGGCCATCGCCGCGCAAGCCGTCATCTGCACGGTCATGCCGCAGGCCGCCGGCCTCGGCGGCGACATGCTCGCCCTGGTGCGGGCGGCGGGCGGCGTCTCGGCCATCGGCGGAGCCGGGCGGAGCCCGATCCAGCCCCTTCCCGCCTACCCGAGCGAAGGCGGCGGATCGGTCACCGTGCCGGGAATCGTGGACGCCTGGCTGACCGCCCACCGGCGGTTCGGCCGGCTGCCCCTCGCCGAGATCCTGCGCCCGGCCGTCGGCATCGCGCGGACCGGCTATCGGATCGACGCCGGCCTCCGGAGCGCGGTGCAGTATCAGCGTGAGCGCATCTCGCGCTTCGGAGCGGCGCCCTGGGAGCTCCTCGGGCTGAGCGAGGGCGAACTCTGGATCCAGCCCGAACTCGCCGCACTGCTCGAAGCGGTCGCCGTCGCCGGGAGCGCGGCGTTCTACACCGGCGCCGCGGCCGAAGCCCTGGTCCGGGCGGTGCGCACGCACGGCGGCGCGCTCGCGATCGAGGATCTCGCCGAGCATCGGACCGTCGAGTCGGATCCGGTGACGACGGACTGGCAGGGGGCGACCCTCTGCGTGCAGCCCTCACCGACCCAGGGCGTCCTGCTCGCGATGGCCGCGCACTGGCTCGACCGGAACGCCGGCAGCATGAACACCGGCAGACTGCAGCACGCGCTCGTCGAGGCGACGGAGGCCGCCTTCGCGCACCGCGACGATGCAGCGCGCGGCGCCGCGCTGCTCGACCTGCCGCTCGAGGTCGACCTCGAGCTCGCGCAGCACCGCGGCGGACCGCGGGCCTATCTGCACACGGCCGGGGTAGCCGCCTCCGACGCCGACGGGCTGGTGGTCTCGTCGCTCGTCAGCGTCTTCGACGACTTCGGATCCGGCGTCTTCGTGCCCGAGCTCGGCATCGTGCTCAACAACCGTGCGGGCGGCTTCACCTCGGGCGCGAACGCGCCGGGGCCGGGCAAGCGCCCGGTCCACACGCTGGCGCCCGCGATGCTCGTCGGGCCGGGCGGCGACGCACTGGCCGTCGCCACCCCCGGGGCCGACGGCCAGGTGCAGACCCTGCTCCAGGTGCTCGCCCGCGTGCGCTTCGGCGCCGAGGCGCTGCCGGACGCGATCCGCGCGCCGCGCTGGCGGAGCCAGAACGGCGAACTGCTCATCGAGAGCGACCATCCCGATATCGAGGATCTGCGGGCGCGGGGCCACCGCCTCCGCCTGCTCGAGCCGGGCGACGACATCTTCGGCGCGGTCGTCTCGGCCGGGACGCACGGCGGCATTCCCAGCGCGACGTCCGACTGGCGCCGCCTCGTCACGACAGGAGCAGCATGAGCGGCATTCCCGACTTCGAGGGCCTCGCGGCGTCGTTCCGCCGGCAGATCGAGGAGCGACGCGAGGAGATCGTCCGGCTCTCCGCCGATCTCGTGGCCGCACGGAGCGTCAACCCGCCGGGCGACACCCGCGAGGTGGCCGCGGTCGTCGCCGCCGAGCTCGAGAGCCGCGGCTTCTCGCCGCGGCTCGAACGGCTGGTCGAGACGATGCCCTCGGTGCTGACCGAGCTCGACAGCGGCCGCCCCGGCCCCCACCTCGTGATCAACGTGCACCTGGACACGATGCCGCCCGGCGACGAGAGCGCCTGGACGGTGCCGCCCTACGAGCTGACCCGGAAGGAGGGGCGCCTCTACGGCCTCGGCATGGGCAACATGAAGGGTTCGGTCGCCGCCGCGGTCCACGCGCTCGACCTGCTCCGCCTGCACCCGGAGGCCTGGTGCGGGCGCGTGACCCTCACCGCCGTGAGCGACGAGGTGGTGTTCGGCGAGCACGGCGCCGCCCACCTGCTGCGGGCGCTGCCGGACCTCGTCGGCGATGGACTGCTCTGCGGCGAGGGGCCCGGCTTCAAGCGGCTCTCCATCGCCGAGAAGGGGGTGCTGTGGCTCGAGCTCTCGGCGACGGGGATCGCGGGCCACTCCTCCTCGGTGACGCGGCTGGGCTCGGCGACCGCCCGGCTCGCCGAGGTGATCGGCCGCATCGACCGGTTGAACGGGCTGCGGACCGAGGCGCCCGAGGAACTGCGGGGGCTCTTCCCGCCCGACGACCCAGGCTTCGAGCTGACCGCCAACGTCGGCACGATCGCCGCGGGCAGCTTCATCGGGCAGGTGGCGGTCACGGGCACGGCCGGCATCGACCTGCGCGTGCCGCCGGGGATGACGATCGACGAGGCCGAAGACGCGGTCCGCCGTCTCGCGGACTCGGTCGATGGCGTCACGGTCAGGCGGATCAAGGGCTGGGACCCGAACTGGACCTCCTACGACACCCCGCTCGGCCGGGCCTGGGCGGCAGCGGCAGCGGCCCTCGGCACCCCGGAACAGGAGCTCGCGATCCGGCTCCCCGCGAGCGATGGCAGTCGATGGCGCCTGCGCGGCGTCCCCACCCTGTGCTTCGGGCCGCAACCCGGTTTCTCCTCCGGCGTGGACGACTACGCGGAGGAGGACGAGGTCCTGCGCTGCGCCGCGCTGTTCGCAGCGGCGGCGGTCCGATTCCTCGATTCCGCGGAAAAGGGATAACAATAGTCGCACGGCCGCTCATCCCTGGCCTCAGCCGAGTTCGACACCAGCATGAACACTGCGATGACACAGAAAGGCGATGACGTGCCCCTCCAGGACGAGAACACGCCGCCGAACCCCAACCACCTCCGGCGCGGCAAGAGCCAGCTCAACGGCGAGACGCTCACGGCGCAGATCCACGGCCTGCTCGAGGAGGCCATCATCCACGGCGACTACGCGCCGACCTCCCGGCTCCACGCGGATGAGATCGCCACCAGCTTCGGGGTCAGCCGCATCCCGGTCCGTGAGGCGCTGCGTTCGCTGCACGAGGCGGGCTGGGTCGAGATCCGCCCGCGCTACGGCGTCTACGTGCGCGACCGCTCGATGACCGAGCTGCGCGAACTGTTCGAGACGCGGGCCGGGATCGAGGCGCACATCGCCGAGCTGGCGGCGGAGCGACGGGACGACGACGACCTGCTGCGGATGCGGCGCATCGTGCGCCTGGGTCGGGCGGCCGCGGACGAGGGCGACTCCGAGGCGACGGCGAGCGCGAGCGTCGAGTTCAACCAGGCGATCCGACAGGCGTGCGACAACACGGTGCTGGCCGGCCTCGCGGCCGCGCTCGAGAAGCGGGCCCGCTTCTACTTCGCCATGGTGGAGGATCGCCTCGGGTCGGACTGGGTGAGCGTGGAGCGGGAGCTGCTCGATCGCATCGAGCAGCGGGACGCGGCCGGCGCGGCCGAGATCCAGCGGCACCACATCCTGGACACCGGCGAGGCGGTGTCCAAGCTGCTCGCCGCGGAGTGAGCGCACACGGGCGCGCTCGGCGCGCCGACGACTAGATGATGCCGCCGACGGCCCGGACCGCGCCGACCTGACCGCTCCCCGCCCGCGATGCGATCACGCTGACGAGCGAGCCGTAGGGCTCCCGCCACTGGCTGTGGCGATGGGCGTGCTGGTCGGAGGCGACGGGCGCCGCCCCGATCCACCCCGCCTCCACTCGCTCGAGCGGGATCACGAGGCCGTTCACCGCGACCTCGACCTCGCTCGCATCGCCGCTCACGTGCACCTCGATCAGCGGCGCGGACGGCGTCGAGCCGTCGGCACCGGCGGGGATCAGGCGGGCGTCGACGTCGAGCCGCATCGGGGCGAGCCCCTCCCCGGCGACGTCCGCGAGCCCGGTCGCGATCGTGGAGCCTCCGGCAGCCTCCGGCAGCGCCGGCGCCCGCGCGGGCCGCTCCCGGAAGCCCGTCGCCGCCTCGAAGGCGCCGGCGAGCGCGACCAGGCGCCAGTCGTCATAGGCCCGACCGGCGAAGGTCAGGCCGACCGGCATCCCGTTGCCCGCCATCCGGCCCATCGCGACCGTCACGGTGGGTATCCCGTAGTGCCGCGGGACGAGGTTGCCGTTGGAGACGCCCACGCCGTTCTTCCACGAGTGCGCATACGCCTCGGGATCCCGCTCGGCGTCCTCGCGGCCCACGTCGGCCGCGGCGGGGAACACGAGCGCGTCGAGCGCCTGCGCATCCATCCACTCCTCGAGGTCGATCCGTCTGGCCGCCTCGAGCCCGCGCAGGCCGGCCTCCAGATGCGTGAAACCGCCGAGCTCCGGGATCCCCTGCCTCGCGATGTCCGCGTAGACCGCCATGTCCATGTCGTACACCGGGTCGTAGATGCCCAGGGTGTCGGAGATCGTGCCGTCGGGCACCGGATAGATCTTCGGGCCGTCGACGTCGGCGAGACGGCTCAGCGCGGGATCCCCGTTCGCGGCGAGGAAGTCGTCGAAGGCCCAGGCCGAGACCCCGTTCATCTCCTCGTGCAGGTACCCCTCGGGGATGAGCCCGCGCGCGACGGGGCTGAGCGCGCCCGGCCGATCCTGCTCGTAGTTGGAGACGGCCGGGAAGTCGACCTCGACGACCTCGGCGCCGAGCCGCTCCAGTTCGGCGCGCGCCCGCTCCCACAGGGCGATCACCTCGGGATGCGTCTCGATGGGCGCGTCGGCCCCGGCATCGAGATTGATGTACATGCGCGGCACCCCGATCCGACGCCCCGCGAGCGCGCCCGGGTCGAGCAGGCCGCGGAAGCTCTCCGGGCGGAGCGACGAGGGGCTCGGCAGTTCGATCCACGGCTGCCGGCGCCAGAAGTCGCCGCGCGTCTCCGGATCGTCGACGACCAGGAGGTCGAGCAGCTCGAGGAGGTCGGGGACGGATCGCGTCTGCGGCACCACCACGTCCATCGTCGGAGTCAGCGGCCAGTTGCCCCGCGTCGAGATGACGCCCCGCGAGGGCGTGTACGCCACCAGGGCGTTGTTCGAGGCGGGCGAACGGCCGGAGGACCAGGTCTCTTCGCCCAGGCCGAACGCCGCCATGCTGGTCGCGGTCGAGACGCCGGAGCCGTTCGAAGAGCCCGACACGTAGGCGGCGGCGAGGAACGCCGGGTGGTACGGGCTCTCGGCGCGGCCGTAGACGCCGCGCTGCATGCCGCCGTTGGCCATGGGCGGCATGTTCGTCAGACCGAGCAGCACCGCTCCGCCGGCGCGCAGCCGCTCCACGGCGAAGGCGTCGGCCTGAGCGATCAGCCGCTCGAACGCGGGCGAGCCCGCCGCCACCGGCAGCCCCTGCGCCATGTAGCTGTCCTTGGCGGTGTAGGGGATCCCGTCGAGCGGGCCGCGCAGCTCGCGGCGGGCGCGGCGCTCATCGGAAGCCCTGGCCGCATCGAAGGCCGCCGTCTCGAGCACGGGGACGGCGTTCAGACGGAGGCCGTGCCGGTCCAGTCCGCCGATGCGCCGCAGATACTCGTGGACGAGCCCGACGCTGGTGACGCTGCCGCTCTCGAGCGCTGCCCGGAGATCGGCGATGCTCGCCTCGACCACATCGAATCGCCGGTGCATGCGTGCCTCCCTGGTTCCTGCCATCCGAGCGCGAGCCCCGGCGTTCGGAGGCGCGCCGCCTCGAGCCGCCGACGCTACTGCGGGTCGAGCCCGAGATCCGCCAGTCCGATCGCGTAGCGGTACTCGTAGCCGGCCGCCTCGATGCGCTCCTTGGCGGGCGCCTGCCGATCCACCACGACCGCGACGCCGGCGACGATCGCGCCGACCTTCTCGAGCGCCTCGATGGCTTTCAGCGGGGATCCGCCGGTCGTCGACGTGTCCTCGACCACGATGACCCGCTTGCCCTCGAGATCCGGGCCCTCGACCTGCCGGCCACGGCCGTGATCCTTCGGCTCCTTCCGCACGACGAAGGCGTCGTAGGTCCTGCCGCGCGCGACGCCCTGGTGCAGGATCGCCGAGGCGATCGGATCCGCCCCCATCGTGAGCCCGCCCACCGCGACGATGCCGTCGACGTCATCGATCAGATCGAGCATGACCTGGCCGATCAGGGGGGCGGCGCGATGATCGAGGCTGAGCTTGCGCAGGTCGATGTAATACGTCGCCTGCTTACCGCTCGTGAGGGTGAAGTCCCCGTGGAAGACGGCCTCGGCCGTGATGAGTTCGATGAGCTGTTCGCGCGCGCTGGACATGGCGAGAAGTCTACTTCGTCGCGGGTCGGGAGTCGTGGGCGTCATGGGCGGCTACTCCGACCGCCGCGAGCGCAGCTTGCGCGTCAGCATCTGCCCCAGGATGAACACCAGGTACAACGAGAACGCCGCATTCCCCCAGAACGGATCGATCCACGCCGCGAAGAGCGATCCGAACGGCACGCAGATGCACGCCCCGAGACCCACCACTGCAGCCGCGCGCAGATCCACGTTCTGGCGCCGCAGATTGCCGAGCGTCCCCGAGATCGACCCAGGGATCATCATCAGCAGCGAGCTGCCCTTCGCGATCAGGTCGCTCGAGCCGAAGAAGAACATGAGGATCGGCACCACGACGATCCCGCCGCCCACGCCGAGAATGCCGGAGAGGACGCCCGTGATGAAGCCGGTCAGGACGAGCAGGGCGCCGGTGAGGAGCGTGATGTCGATCCGATCGCCGCGCTGCGGCACCACGAACCAGAGACTCACGATCACGACCGCGAGGAACGCCATGAACCCCCACTGGATCGCGCCGATCGGAAGCTTCGCCAGCAGGTGGCTGCCCAGCTGCGCGCCGACGACGATCCCCGCGGCGAGACAGACGGCCGCGACCCAGTCCACGTGCCCCTGCACCGCGTACGTCGTCGCCCCGACGATGGAGGTCGGCAGGATCGCCGCGACCGAGGTGCCGGCCGCGAGCTTCTGGTTCATGCCCAGCCAGAGCGCCAGCGCGGGCACGATGATCGTGCCGCCGCCGATCCCGAAGAGGCCCGAGAGCAGCCCCGCGGCCACGCCGACGAGGGCGAGCGGGAGGATTCCGGGGCGAGCGGGCGTGGTCATTGCGTGAAGCTTTCGATCGTGATGCGGGTGGAGGGCGGCGGTCGGGGCGCCGGTTCAGACGACCATCGCGGAGCCGTCGGAGCGCGGGTCGCTCGCGGCCGCGTAGCCGTCGGGATCGATGCGGATCACGTTGGAGTGGCCCAGGTCCTCGGTGTACGGCGGCACCGTCTCGATCTCGAATCCGGTCGCGCGGATCGAAGCGATCGTCTCGGGGGGCAGATCCGCCTCGGCCGTGACCCGGGCCGGGCCGTCGCCGCGGACCTCGTCGACCATCCAACGCGGAGCGTGCGTCGCCTCGTGCGGAGTGGCGCCCCGGAGCTGCCGGAGCAGGAGCTGAGCGTGGATCTGCGGCTGCGCGGACCCGCCCATCGTCGCCGGGACGCAGACCAGCTCGTCCCCGCGCAGCACCATCACGGGCATGAGCGTGTGGCTCGGGCGCTTGCGCGGGGCGAAGGCGTTGGGGGATGCGGGATCGAGCGAGAACGAGGTGCCGCGGTTCTGGAAGACGATGCCGGTCTCGGGCTCGAGGATGTGCGCGCCGAAGCCCCAGTAGACGGAGTTGATCAGCGAGATCGCCCAGCCGTCCGAGCTGACGGCGGAGAGGCCGACGGTGTCGCCGCTCGCCTTCACTGCCCCGTCGATCGCTTCACCGCCGCGGATCGGGCGGGCGGGCGCTGCGACGGCGACCAGCTCCTCGCCGCTCAGCGCGCCGAAGCGGGGGTCGCCGAGCTCGGCGGCGCGCACGAGATTGGCCTCGTAGAACGCCCGCGAGAGTGCACCCGCCCCCGCGCCGAGCGGATCCTCGATCGCCGTGCCGCCCGCGCCGCCGGCGACCGCGTTCAGCGCGCGCAACAGCATGAAGCCGGAGGTGTTCGGCGGCCCGGTCAGCACGCGCAGGCCCGCGAACGCGGTCTCGATCGGGTCGCCCCAGTAGGCGGCGTACTCGCTCGCATCCTGCTTCGTGATCCGCGAGCCGAGCCGCTGCAGGCCGGCGATCCAGCGATCCGCCGTCTCGCCCTCGTAGAACTCGGCCGACCCGCCGGCGGCGAGGCGCTTGAGCGTCTCGGCGAGCGCCGGCTGCACGAGCGGCTCGCCCTCCGCGAGCGGTGCGCCGTCGGGGTAGAAGACGGCACGGGCGCCGGGATCCTGCGCCAGCGTGTCCTGATCCTCGACCAGTGCGGCGGCCACCGAGCGCGCGGTCGGATGACCCTGCTCGGCGTGACGGATCGCCGCATCGAAGTGGGCCGCCCACGGCAGCGCGGCACCGTACTCGTGCAGGGAGTTCCAGCCGCAGACGCCGAGCGGCACCGTCACGGTGTCGATGCCGCGCAGCGGCAGCGCGGCGCCGTGCTTCTCGCGCAGCGCCTCGAGGGTCTGGCCGGAGGGCGCGGGGCCGGTGCCGTTCAGGAAGCGGATCTCGCCCGCCGGGTTTCGCACCAGGGCGACCAGATCGCCGCCGAGGGCGACGTTGTTCGGGTAGACGACGCAGAGGGTCGCGGCGGCGGCGAGGGCCGCGTCGATAGCGTTGCCGCCGGCGGCGAGGGCCGCGGCGCCGGCCTCGGTGGCCAGGTGATGGGAGGTCGAGATCGCTCCGCGGGGGCGGGTCTGCTCGGTCATTCGGCGGCCTGTTCCTTTCCGGATCCGCGCCTGCGCTCGTCCGCGGTCCGGGCGATCTCCCGGCTGATCGCGAGCACGTGCTCCCGGGCCTCGTGTTCGGCGAGCTCTCCGTCGCCCTCGGCGATCGCCGCGTAGATCCGGCGGTGCGCGGCGCTCGACGCCGCGCGGCGATCGCGGGTCTGGTATCGGCTGGCGCGGCTCGGGGCGATCTGGGTCGCGATCTGCTCGTTGATCAGCGCGAGCAGAGGATTGTGCGTGTACTGGGCGATGGACTGGTGGAACGCTCGATCGAGCTCCGCGTAGCGCTCCTTCGTCACGTCGCCCTCCATCGCCTCGACCAGCTCGCGCAGCTGGGCGAGATCCCGCGGGGTCGCGCGACTCGCGGTGATCCTCGCGATCGGCGGCTCGACGATCACGCGCAGCTCCATGATGTCGTGCAGCTCCGGGCGCAGGGATGCGACGATCCCCAGCACGTCGTCGGGGATGCTGGCGCGCTCGCCCGGGCGGAGCACGATGGTGCCGCGGCCCGGCTTGCGATCGATCAGCCCGCGGTTCTCGAGTTCGCGGAGCGCATCCCGCACCGAGACGCGGGAGACCCCGAGGTGGGTCGCGAGGTCCCGCTCGGCCGGCAGCCGCTCGCCGGGTTGCAGCTCGCCTTCGAGGATGAGGCGCTCGAGGTCGACCGAGAGCCGGTCGGGCACCGACAATGTCGCCGCGGGTGAGACGGTGCTCCAGTCCATCACGTCCTCCTCCTGCTCTCACTCACTATTTCACGGTCTCGACGCCGCCCGCCCCGGGCGACGGGCCCGGCGGCCCGGGATCAGACGCCGGTCTCCGTGACGACCTGGCCGGCGATCGCCTCGAGCACGCCGTCCTCGCGCCAGCTCATCGCGGGCACGCTGTCCCGGAGCACCCGGGTGTAGTCGTCGGTCGGCGCCGCGAGCACCGCCGCCGTCTCGCCGGATTCGACGATCCGCCCGTTCCGCATCACGATCACGTCATCGGTCAGGTGCGCCACGACGGCGAGGTCGTGCGAGATCAGCACGTAGTCGGTCCCCGTCGCGTCCTGCACGTCCATCAGGAGGTTCAGGATCTGCGCCTGGATCGAGATGTCGAGCGCGGCCACCGCCTCGTCGAGCACGATCAGGTTCGGCTCGACGGCGAGCGCGCGGGCGATCGCCACGCGCTGACGCTGCCCGCCGGAGAGATCCTTCGGACTGCGGGCCCGCTGCTCGCGGCTCAGGCCGACCAGATCGCAGAGCTCGGCGATCCGCTGCTCGCGACGCGCTCGATCCCCGTCGCCGTGGATCAGGAGCACCTCGCGCAGCGCCGACTCGACGGTCTGCCTCGGGTCGAGCGAGCCGAAGGGATCCTGATAGACCATCTGCGTCAGCTTGGCCCGGCGCTTGCGGGCCGCGCGGCTGCGCGCCGGCACGGTCATGTCCTCGCCGCAGACGCTCACGGAGCCGGCGGTCGGCCGCTCCAGGCCCATCAGCATGCGGGCGAGCGTCGACTTGCCGGATCCCGACTCGCCCACGATGCCCAGGTTGCGTCCGCGCGTCATCCGGAACGTGGCGCCGGCGACGGCGACGTTGTCCCTGCCGCCGCGACGGAACACCTTCCGCAGCTCCACGGCCTCGATCACGGCC
>CAMFIY010000070.1 GCA_945952575.1 uncultured Leucobacter sp. | reverse complement strand
CTCCGACGGCGAGCGCCTTACGGATCGTGGCCGCAGCGGACTCGGGAGCGATCGAGACCACCGTGACCTCGGTCCCCTCCGCGCCGTCCGCATAGCTCAACGCCGCCTCGAGCGCGCGCTCGCCGATCTCGTCGAGCACCGCCTCGGAGGCAGCGCGATCCGCCAGCCCGGTCTCCAGATTCAGCTTCCGATCCCCGTACGTATCGGGAACCTCCTTGACGAGTACGACGATCTTCATCCGGCTCTCCTTCGGGTCAGGCACTGCGCCGAGCCTGCGCTTCGGCTGCGTCGAATCCTGGGGTTCGATGACTCCTCATCAAAAATATTATATTGGCTTGCGGAGTCACCGGCACCCACGGTCGGAGCATAGGGCATGCGACATCCCTTCGCCAGGCGCTCCCGATCGGAGCGGGCTCGACGCGCCGCGCAGTGCAAAGAGCCGTCGCGAACCATCATCACTCCTTCTCGGCCCAGAGCCCGCGTGCCTCGAGCATCCCGGTCACGACATCGGCGCTCTCCTCGATATGCCGCTCCATCACCCGGCGCGCCCGTTCGTGATCCCGCGCCTTCAGCGCCCCGTGCAAGGTCGCGTGATCGGTCGACGCCATGGCGGCATGAGACTCGAGCGAGGCGTAGAAGTGCCGGGGCAGGTGATTGACGGTGCTCGCGAGCAATCGCGCAAGTCGTTCCGAAGCGGCGGCTCGGTTGACGAGCCGATGGAAGCGATGCCCCTCCCGCGAGATTTCTTCCACCTCCTTCGCCGCGATCGCAGCGTCGTACCCGGCCTGGATGACCGCGAGCTCGAGCAGATCCTCGTCCCGGATCTCCCGTGCCGCACGGGCCGCGAGCTCTCCCGCGAGCTTGGCCTGTGTCCAGAACAGATCCTGGATGTCCCGCCGTGTGAATTCGGCGACCACGAAACCGCGGCGCGGGATCGCGCGCACGTAGCCCTCCGCGGCGAGCGCCAACAGGCCTTCCCTGACCGGAGTGATGCTCATCCCGACCGCTTCGGCGATGGGCCCCATCCGCAGGAAATCACCCGGCCGGAAATTGCCGGACATGATCTGCTCGCGAACATACCCCGCCGCCTCGTCCGGCAGCTGCTGACGAGATCCCTGATGCACGAACCCCGACTCCTCGACCGGCGGCCAACTCATAGCCCTACCGCCTTCCTCGTTCTTCGAGCCAGAGCTCAGAGCGCCGCCGATGCAACCCGGATCGCCCGGGAAGCGCTGCGCGATCACCCGGTCCGCGACGCTTCGACCGAACCGCAGGGAGACGCGCACGGCACTCCACCCGAACTTCATATTATATATGATTCACGGACGCCGTGCGCCGCCGATCAGGGCACTTCGCAACCGACGGCTCGCCGCGGGCGCTCCTCGCTCGATCAGCCGGATCGCTGTGCAGCAGCCGACTCGTCCTCCTCCAGCAGCGCCTTCAGCACTCCGCTCGCCCAGGCCACGATGTCGCCGTCTTCGGCGGTGCGCCGTCGGCCGACTCCGGCGAGCGGGCTCCGCGCGGAGGAACCCGCACCCGGCAGCGGCACCTGCAGCACCTTCGTCGACTCGGTGTAGCGGTTTCCGGGGTAGAGCCGATCCGCCCGCATCTTCCGCGAACCGGGCAGTGCAACGGGCTCGATCCGCAGCGACGGGCCGCCGGCAACGACCTTCGTGAGGCCGAGCCTGGCAGCGCGACGACGCAGGGCGGAGACGGCGGCGAGCCGCTCGACCTCGGCGGGCGGTTCGCCGTATCGATCGACGAGCTCCTCGAGCACGAGGCCCACGTTCTCCTCGGGGGCCTGCGGGTGCGCCGCCGCGGAGAACTTCTGATAGGCCTCGAGCCGCAACCGCTCGCTCTCGATGTAGTCCTCGGGTATGTGCGCATCCACCGGCAGCTCGAGCACCAGCTCGGTGCCTCCGGCAGCCTCCTCGCCCTTGAAGCTGGAAACCGCTTCGCCGATCATGCGGAGATAGAGATCGAATCCGACACCGGCGATGTGCCCGGACTGCTCGCCGCCCAACAGGTTGCCCGCGCCGCGCAGTTCGAGATCCTTGAGCGCGACCTGCATCCCGGCGCCGAGCTCGTTGTTCGCCGCGATCGTATCGAGTCGCTCATGCGCGTGCTCGGTCAGCGGTTTGTCGGGGTCGTAGAGGAAATAGGCGTAGGCGCGCTCGCGACTGCGGCCGACCCGTCCGCGCAGCTGATGCAGCTGGCTCAGTCCGTACTTGTCGGCGGCGTCGATGATGATCGTGTTGGCGTTCGCGATATCGAGACCCGTCTCGATGATCGTGGTCGAGACGAGCACATCGAACTTGCGCTCCCAGAAGTCGATGACTACCTGCTCGAGCTGATGCTCGCCCAGCTTGCCGTGCGCAACCGCGATCCGCGCCTCCGGTACCAGCTCGGCGAGCTGCGCGGCGACACGGGTGATCGACTGCACGCGGTTGTGCACGAAGAACACCTGGCCCTCGCGCAGCAGCTCACGACGGATTGCCGCGGTGATCTGCTTGTCGCTGCGCGGACCCACGAAGGTGAGGATCGGATGCCGATCCTCCGGCGGCGTGGCGAGCGTGGACATCTCGCGGATCCCGGTCACCGCCATCTCGAGCGTGCGCGGGATCGGGGTCGCGCTCATCGCGAGGATGTCGACGTTGGTCTTCAGCTTCTTGAGCGTGTCCTTGTGCTCGACGCCGAAGCGCTGCTCCTCGTCGATGATCAGCAGGCCGAGATCCTTGTATCTGACTTGATCCGTGAGGAGCCGGTGTGTGCCGATGACGACATCGACGGTGCCGGCCGCGAGTCCCTCGAGCGTGTCCTTCGCCTCGGCGTCGGACTGGAACCGGCTGAGCGGGCGCAACTGCACCGGGAAACCGGCGAAACGATCCTGGAAGGTGTCGAGGTGCTGGCGCACCAGTAGGGTCGTGGGCACGAGCACGGCGACCTGTTTGCCGTCCTGCACCGCCTTGAAGGCGGCGCGCACCGCGATCTCTGTCTTGCCGAAGCCGACGTCTCCCGAGACGAGGCGATCCATCGGGATGGCGCGCTCCATGTCGCGCTTGACCTCGTCGATGGTCGTCAGCTGATCGCGCGTCTCGGCGTACGGGAATGCCTCTTCGAGCTCGTGCTGCCACGGCGTGTCGGGAGAGAAGGCGTGGCCCTGCGCGGCGACGCGGGCCGAGTAGAGCTTGACCAGCTCGATCGCGATGTCGCGGACGGCCTTGCGCGCCTTCTTCTTGGCCGCCGCCCAGTCGCCGCCGCCCATCTTCGAGAGCGCGGGCGCCTCGCCGCCGACGTAGCGGGAGAGCTGATCGAGCTGATCGGTCGGCACGTAGAGCTTGTCGCGCGGCAACCCGCGCTTGGTCGATGCGTATTCGAGCACGAGGTACTCGCGCATCGCCTTGCCGGCGTCCCTCCCTATGCCCGTCGGCACCATTCGCTGCGTCAGCTCGACGAACTGGCCGATCCCGTGGGTCTCGTGTACGACGTAGTCGCCGGGCCTCAGCTGCAGCGGGTCCACGACGTTCTTGCCGCGGCGCTTCGCGAGCTTGGCCGGCGCCTGATCGCGACTGATCGTCCGGCCGAAGAATTCGGCCTCCGTGACCAGCAGCAGCTTCGCCTCAGGCTGCTCGAAGCCCAGCCAGGCCGTGCCCGGCGCGAGGTAGACGATGCCCGGCTCGTACGTCTCGGGCAGGGCGTCCACCATGCGGGCGGCGAGCCCGGCGTCGGCCAGCATGTCGCGGGCGCGCTCGACCAGGCCGACGCCCTGCGCCGTCACGATCACTCGCCAGCCCTCGTCCGCACGCATCTTCAGATACCGGATCGCGGCCTCGGTCGCGGACTCCCGCTGGGCGTGCGCCGGCAGTGACGCCGCCGTCACCGTGACGTAGGCGGGATCCCCGAGTTCGGTCGCGTCGGGGTCGGCACCGCCCTCCGGATCCTCCGCATCATGCACGAAGCCCGACACCGTCCACCAGGGTCGCCCGGCCGCCGCGGCTCGCAACTCGGTCACGGTCAGCATGCCGTGATCGTCGAGCGGTACCGGAGCGTCGGCGCCCGCCGTCGCGGCCGCCCAGGCGGCCTCGAGGAATTCGCGATTGGTCTCGGCGAGACTCGCCGCACGACTGGCCACCCGCTCGGGCGAGACGATCATGACCGCTCCGCCCGCGGGCAGCAGCGCGGTGAGGGGCGAAATGCCCGGCACCAGCTGCGGCAGCAAGCTCTCCATGCCCTCGACCGGGATGCCTTGCGAGATCTTCTCGAGCAGGTCGCCCAATGCCGGGAACCGCGGCAGCAGTTCGGCGGCTCGCTCGCGCACCTCTTCGGTGAGCAGGAGCTCGCGCGCCGGCCAGAGCTCGATCGCCGGCAGCGGATCCCCGGCGCTGCGCTGGTCGCTGACGGCGAAGCGCCGGATCTGATCCACCTCGTCGCCGAAGAAGTCGACGCGCACGGCCTGCTCCGCGGTGGGCGGGAACACGTCGAGGATGCCGCCGCGCACTGCGAACTCGCCGCGACGGGTCACCATGTCGACGCGCGTGTAGGCGAGATCCACCAGCCGACGACTCGCAGCCTCCAGGCCCGAGCGGTCGCCGACGACCGCGTCCGCACCCGCGGTGAGCACCAGCGGCTCGGCCAGAGCGGCATGGGGCGAGACCGGCTGCAGTGCGGCGCGAACGGACGCGACCAGGATCAGCGGGCGATCCTCATCGTGCCCGCGCAGCAGACGAAGCGCCTGCGCGCGTCGGCCCACCGTCTCGGAACTCGGACTCAGCCGCTCGTGCGGGAGCGTCTCCCACGCCGGGAACTCGGCAGTCACCGCCTCGGGGACCAGCGAGGCGAGCGCCGCACGCAACGACTCCGCCTCGCGACTCGTCGCGGCGATGAGCAGGAGAGGCCCGTGGTCTCCCGCCGCGCGCCGACGGCGCAGCAGGCCCGCGATCAGGGCCGGGCGCAACGCCTCGGGCGCCGCGAACTCGGCGTCTGCGATCGCCGCGTCGAGCGCGCGGGCAAAGCTCGGAGCCGCCTCGAGGAGGCGCTCGACGCCCGCGAGACTCATCGTCCCGTCCGACCGTGGAAGCGCTGCTGCGCGGCGAGCAGTCCCTCATCGACCAGCGCTTCCACCGCGTCCGCGGCCTCCTCGAGCAGCACGCCCAGCGTGTCCCGCTCGGTCTTGCCGAAGGGCCGCAGCACGAAGTCCGCCGGATCCTGCTGCCCCGGCGGGCGCCCGATCCCGATCCTCACCCTCAGGAACTCGGGCGTGCCGAGCGCCTTCGCGATGTCGCGCAGCCCGTTGTGGCCGCCGTGGCCGCCGCCCTGCTTCAGCTTGAGGGCGTCGAACGGCAGGTCGAGATCGTCGTGCAGGACGACGATTCGCTCTGCGGGCACGTCGAAGTACTTGGCGAGCGCGGAGACCGGGCCGCCGGAGGTGTTCATGTAGCCGTTGCTCTTCGCGAGCACGAGCTTCGGGCCGCCGGGCATCGTACGCCCCTCGGCCACGCGCGCACCGGTCTTGTGCGCGGCGAAGCGCCCACCGATGCGATCCGCGAGCACATCGAGGGCCAGCTGCCCGACGTTGTGCCGCGTCGCCTCATACTGCGGCCCGGGGTTGCCCAGACCGACGATCAGCCACGCATCGCTCACCGGGCTGCTCCTCTCACCTTTCCACCAGAACGCCACCGACATCCTCCATCGAAGCACTCACCACCGACACGCGCGCTGGTCCTTCCCGCCCCGGACGCAAGAACCCCGCCGGCCGGTGCATGACCGATCCGACGGGGTTCCGTGCACGGATTACTCCGCGGCGGCCTCTTCCGCCTCCGCATCATCGTCGCTCGAAGAGCCGCGCGGCGCGACGATGTGAACGACCAGTGCGTCGGCATCCTCGATCAGGGTCACGCCCTTGGGCAGCTCGATATCGCCCGCGTGGATCTGCGCGCCCTCCTGCAGCCCTTCGACGCTGACCTCGATGTGCTCCGGGATCGCGGTCGCCGGGACGCTGAGGCGCAGCGAGTTCAGTTCGTGCAGCGCGTTGGTGCCGGCGAACGAGGTGCCGACGAACGCGACGGGCACGGAGGCCTCGACGGTCTCGCCCTTCTTCACGACGACCAGGTCGACGTGCTCGATGATCTGGAGCACCGGATCCTTCTGCACGTCCTTCACCAGGACGAGATGCTTCTTGCCCGAGAGATCGACCTCGATCAGCGCGTTCGCGTGGCGGACGATCAGGCTCAGCGGGTGGGTCTCGACCGAAGCGTGCACGGGATCGGTGCCGTGACCGTAGATGACGACCGGGGTCTGGCCGGCGGCGCGCAGCTTGCGGGCCGCGCCCTTGCCGAAGGCGTCGCGCGGGGTGCCGACGAGCTGATTGGTCTCGCTCATGTTTCTTCTCCTTGCGGGCTCGCGCCCGAACGGGGCGGGATGGCCCGCCTGGTTGATGATGTCTCGCACGGTGCTGTGCACGTGGATTGCACTGTGGCGCGTCAGAAGGGCCCGCATGGAGGCACTACCGCGTCGATAACGGGCGCACGCGCCCCTCGCCGAAGTACAGCTAGAGAGTCTAGCAGAGTCGCCGGACGCCACCGCGGCCCGGCGAAACGCGATGCGTTTCGCTGTCAGGCCGCCACCTCTCGCTCCGCTCCGTAGGCTGGCGCGGGGCGCCACCGCGGCCCGGCGAAACGCGATGCGTTTCGCTGTCAGGCCGCGCCCTCGAACATCGAGGTGACCGAACCGTCTTCGAAGACCTCGTGGATGGCCTGCGCGAGCAGCGGAGCGATCGAGAGCACGGTGAGCTTGTCGAAGCGCTTCTCCTCGGGGATCGGCAGCGTATCGGTGACGACGACCTGATCGATGAAGTCCTGGGAGAGATGCTCGGTCGCCCGGCCCGAGAAGATCGCATGCGTGCAGGCGATCGTGACGCCGCGGGCGCCGTTCTTCTTCAGCGCCTCGGCCGCCTTCGCGATCGTGCCGCCGGTATCGATCATGTCGTCGACCAGCACGCACCACTTGTCCTTGACGTCGCCGACGATGTCGTGCACGGTCACCTGGTTCGGCACCAGCGGATCCCGGCGCTTGTGGATGATCGCGAGCGGGGCGTCGAGCTTGTCGCTCCACACGTCGGCCACCCGCACACGGCCCATATCGGGCGAGACCACGCAGAGGTCGTCGCGATCGATGGTCCGCTTGAAGTGGTCCAGCAGCACCGGCATCGCGAAGAGATGATCCACCGGGCCGTCGAAGAAGCCCTGGATCTGCGGAGCGTGCAGATCCACCGACATGATGCGGTCGGCGCCGGCCGCCTTGAAGAGATCCGCGACCAGACGGGCCGAGATGGGCTCGCGGCCGCGACCCTTCTTGTCCTGGCGCGAGTAGGGGTAGAACGGCGCGACGACGGTGATCCGCTTGGCCGAGGCGCGCTTGAGCGCGTCGACCATGATCAGCTGCTCCATGAGCCACTCGTTGATGGGGTGGGTGTGCGACTGGATCACGAACGCGTCGCAGCCGCGGACGCTCTCGTCGAAGCGCGCGTACAGCTCGCCGTTCGCGAAGGTGCGCGCATCGGTCGGGATGAGCTCGGCCCCCAGCTCCCGCGCCACGTTCTCTGCCAGTTCGGGATAGGCCCTGCCTGAAATCAGCACCAGCTTCTTCTGGCCGGCCATCTCGATAGCGCTCATGCTCGCTCTTCCTCGTCCCGTGTTCGTCTGCTCAGTGGGTCTACTGCTGGGTGTCGGCCTGCTGCCCGGTGCTCGCCGACTGCTCCGCGGCCCGAGCGCTGCCCGTGCCGGGCCGGTGCTCCGCCACCCAGCCGTCGAGATTCCGTTGCGGTGCCACGTTCACCGCGAGCGAGCCCGGAGGAACGTCTTTCCGCACGACCGTGCCGGCTGCGGTGTAGGCGCCGTCTCCAATCGTAACCGGCGAGACCAGCACATTCTTCGATCCGATGCGGACCGCATCGCCGACCACGCTCCGGTGCTTGTTCACGCCGTCGTAATTGGCGACGATCGTGCCCGCTCCGACGTTGCTGCCCGTGCCGATCACGATGTCGCCGACGTAGCTGAGATGCGGCACCTTGCTGCCGTCGCCGATCTGGGCGTTCTTGGTCTCGACGAACGCGCCGAGCTTGCCGCCCTCCCCCAGCTCGGTACCCGGGCGGATGAAGGAGAACGGGCCGATCTCGCTGTTCGCGGCGAAGACCGCGAGCGTCGCCTCACTCCGGCGGATCCGCGCGCCCTCGCCCACCTCGCAGTCGACCAGGGTCGTATCCGGGCCGATCACGGCGCGACCGGCGATGGAGGTGGCTCCGTGCAGATAGGTGCCGGGCAGGATCTCCGTATCGGGTTCGATGCTGACGTCGGCATCGATCCAGGTGGTCGCGGGATCCTGCACCGTCACGCCGGCGAGCTGGTGCCGCCGCACGATGCGGCGGTTGAGCTCGCGACCCGCTTCGGCCAGCTGCGCCCGATCGTTCACCCCCGCGATCAGCCAGGGGTCGTCGGTCACGAGGGCGTCGACCGCGAGCCCCGCCGAGAGGATCCGCGCCACCGCATCGGTCAGATACTTCTCGCCCTGCGCGTTGTTCGTGTCGATCTCGGCCAGCGCTCGATCCAGAGCCTGCCGCGCGAACACGTAGATCCCGCCGTTGATCTCGGTGATGCGCCGCTGCTGCTCGTCGGCGTCCTTCTCCTCGACGATCGCGCGCATCGAGCCGTCGGCATCGCGCAGGATCCGCCCGAGTCCCGATGGATCCTCGTACACGGCCGAGAGCAGCGTCATCCCGCGCCGGTGCTCGACATGGCCGCTGATCAGACGGTTCAGCGTGGCGACGTCGATCAGCGGGGCGTCACCGCTCAGCACCACGACGCTGCCGTCGAAGCCGCTCGGCAGGGCGGCGAGCGCCTGCTCCACCGCGCGGCCGGTTCCGGGAATCTCGTCCTGATCGACGATCACCGTGCCCGGAGCGTGGTCCGTGATCGCTCCCGCGACGAGCTCGCGCTCGTGCCGCACCACCGCGATGATGCTCTGCGGGTGGAGCCCCGCCGCGGTATCGAGCACGTGGCTGATCAGCGAGCGCCCGCCGATGCGATGCAGCACCTTGGGCGTAGCCGAGTTCATGCGCGTGCCCTGCCCGGCGGCGAGGATCACGACGGCGAGTTGCTCTGTCATGCGGGCCCTTCTTTTCTGCCGACGGCGCCGAGGGCGCCGACTCCGGAGCGTTCCGCCGAAACCGTGCTCCGCCGGAACGCTCCGCCTCCAGGACTCGAACCTGGACTTCACAGCTCCAAAGGCTGTCGTGCTGCCATTACACCAAGGCGGATCGTGCCGCCTGCGGCACCACTCAAGTCTAGCCAGGCCGACGGGCCGGAATCGTCGGGGCGCGTACGGCGCTCGGGGGCGCGCGCTGCACGGGCCCGATGACCGGTGTTCCGGGATGGAACGTGCGCACCGAAGCCGCGGGGCGCGCCCCTCGAACGCGACGCCGAACGGGATAATGGAGCTATGACGCAGCACGACGAGGTCGACCGGATCCTCAAGGACTGGGCCGCCGCCCGCCCCGACCTCGACCTCGGCCCGCTCGCCGTGTTCTCGCGCATGACGCGCGTGACGAAGCACCTCGATCGCGCCCGTTCGCAGGCGTTCGAGCGCAGCGGACTGGCGGCCTGGGAGTTCGACGTCCTCGCGGTGCTGCGCCGTGGCGGATCGCCGTTCCGGCAGAGCCCGAAGATCCTCGTGCAGCAGACCATGGTGTCGAGCGGCACCATGACCAATCGCATCGATCGGATGGAGGAGCGCGGCCTCGTCCGGCGCCTCACCGACCCGAACGACGGCCGCGGCGTGCTGGTCGAGATGACCGAGCTCGGGCAGACCCTCGTCGACGCCGCGATGACCCGCCTCAGCGACTACGAGGAGCAGCTGCTCGGCGGGCTGCCCCGCAGTGAGCGGGAGCGCCTCGCCACCCTCCTCCGGAAGCTGGCGCTGTCGGTGGATCGGTTCGAGCCCGGCGCCTGATCCGCTAGCGTGGGATCATGTCGACGCCGACCACCGGAATGCCGCTCCGCGACTACCGCATCCACCGCTACGTCAACGCCTTCTGCCCGGAATGCCACGACGAGGATCCGGATCGCCCGCTCGCCGAGGTGCAGCGCCTGTCGGGCTGGCTGGCGGATCGCGACGGCACGATCTGGCTCGAGCGCGGCTGCCGCACGCACGGCGTCCAGCGCACGCTCTACGACGAGTCCGCCGAGATCCTGAGCTATCTCGAGCAGTGGACGGCGCCCACGAAGATCCACACGCCCGATCTCGCGGGCAACTTCAAGCCGATCCCCGAGGCCTACGAGGACGGGCTGCCGGAGATGCAGACGCAGCACACCTGCATCCTGCTGCAGGACATCACGGATCACTGCAACCTCAAATGCCCCACCTGCTTCGCCGAGTCGAGTCCGGCGGCGAGTGCGGTCGCGCCGCTCGCGGAGGTGCTCGCCTCGGTCGATGCGAAGCTCGCCCGCGAGAACAACCGGATCGACGTGCTCATGCTCTCGGGCGGCGAGCCGACGCTGTACCCCTGGCTCG
>CAMFIY010000069.1 GCA_945952575.1 uncultured Leucobacter sp. | reverse complement strand
ATGGTGGTCTACGGGCTGGTCGTCGCGGTCGGCATGGTCGCCGACATGCTCGTGCGGATGGCGTTCTTCGGCAGGAATAACAACAACAATCCGATCGTCCTGATCTTCGGACTCGTCGCGATGCTGGTGGCGCCGCTCGTCGCGAGCCTCGTGCAGCTCGCTGTCTCGCGGCAGCGCGAGTACCTGGCGGACGCCACCGGGGCGCTGACCACGCGTCATCCAGAGGCGCTGGCGAGCGCGCTGCACAAGCTCAGCGAGTACGGGCGACCGATGCAGAAGCAGAACAGCAGCATGGCGCACCTGTGGATCGCGGATCCGCTGAAGCCCGGCCTCACGCAGCGCCTGTTCGCAACGCATCCGCCGATCCCGGAGCGGATCCGCCGTCTGCTCGACATGGGCGGAAAGTTCTGACCGCCCATCGACTGGTGTCGTCGCCGGCACCAGCGGCATCGGCGCGCAACGCGGTGCGTTGCTCGAGCGCCTGGCCGGGGCGGAAAGTTCTGACCGCCCATCGACTGGTGCCGATGACCTGAACCCCTTTGGGCGCGTCATGGGCCCCTCTTCCAACGCCGTTCCGTCAACACGATGCATATTGACGACGAGGTCGCGAATATCCCGAACATTTCACTCGTGCCGGTCAGAACGACTCATGGTGAGCGCGGTCACTCCAGGCGCGGCACCCGGATGCCGTACGCCTGGAGCCGTAGGCCCAGGATCCGCGCCGTGCGGATGGAATCGAACCCCCACCGGAGCACTCGGTAGCCGGTGATGCCGCGAACCTCGTCCTCCCGGCGTTTCTCGTCGATCAGGACCTCGTCGAGCGTCCTCCCGTTGCGGAACGCGGGATCGAGGTACTTGACGGCGCCGTCCATCTCGCCGTAACTGCACTGCCCGAGGAACTCGAAGTCCATCCAACTCCGCGCGCCGTCGAGCATGGTGACCGGCGCCTGGATCTCGCACGGGATCTCGAGCCGGCGTATCTGCAGGCGGCTCACACTCTCGGCCGGTGAGTCGGCACGGGGATCGGCCTCCTCGACGATCTTCCGCGCGTGAGCCGCACCGGGGTAGCCGCGCAGGCCGAGCAGAGTTCCGTTCTGTTGCCTCCGCCATGCGGCGAGGGCGTCCAGAGAGCTGTCCCGCCGCGCGCGGAAGAGCTTGCGGAGACCGGCGTCGGCGCAGGCGATCGCCAGCTCGGGCTTGGCGCTGCGGGCCAGGTCCAGGAGGGTTCGGGTGATCGAGGTCACCAGCATGCCCTCGACCTCCTGCACGTCGTCGTCGTTCCACCTGCCGATGTGCCGGGACACCCCGTGGCTGCTGTGCCCGGGTGAGTCGTCCCGGGTCAGGATGTGCACACGGGGCGAATCCAGTCCGTAGAACGGCAGCCCCCAGATCGTCGCGGCGGAGTGGTGGGAGAAGACCGGCCGACGTCGGTGGTTCAGATGGGCGACCGCCAGAGTGCGCGCCAGCCGCCGATCCTCGACCGGCATCTCCGCCCAGACAGACGCATCCACGTAGCAGCCGTGGATGATCCGCACGAACCGTTCGGCGGCGACCAGGCGTCTGAGCACTCGGTCGTTCAGCTCGTCCTCGAGGAGCTCACGCCGGTAGTGCAGGGCTGCCCGGATCCTGCGGATCCGGGCCTCGTGGTCGAGCCAGTCCTGTGTGGTGCGGTTCATGGCGCCAGCCTGGCGCGTCATCGGGCGGGGTGTGCCGGGATACTCGAAATCTGTGGAGAAGACGGGTGACCCGGCGAAACGGGGTGGCTGTGAGCGCGTAAACGGCTCGGGCTCGTCAACATGACTCGTGTCGACGACGAGGTAGCGGATATCCCGGACATTCTGCTCGGGCTGGTCAGAACGGCTCAGATCGACCGGAGAACGATGGGGTCGCCGAGCACGAGACCGGCGACGAAGGGAGCCGTGGAGCGCGGCCCGGCCGATGACGGAGCGGGCGTAGGCTGGGGGAGTCATCCTGAGGAGGTCGCCCCCGCCGTGTCCACGATGTTCCGATCCCTGGCCGTCCGCAACTACCGGATCTGGTTCGTCGGAGCACTCATCTCGAATGTCGGCGCCTGGATGCAGGCCACCGCGCAGAACTGGGTCGTCCTCACCGAGCTGAGCGACAACGACGCGATCGCCGTCGGCATCACCATGGCGCTGCAGTTCGGCCCGCAACTGCTCCTCGTCCCGCTCAGCGGCACGGTCGCGGACCGCTTCGACCGGCGACGCGTGCTGATGGTCACCCAGTCGCTGCTCATGCTGCTGGCGCTCGGCCTCGGCCTGCTCCTCGTGTTCGGGCACGCCCAGCTGTGGCATCTCTACGCCTTCGCGCTCGGCCTCGGTCTCGTCAACGCCTTCGACACCCCGGCCCGGCAGGCCTTCGTCTCCGATCTCGTGGAGACGGACCGGCTCTCGAACGCGGTGGCGCTCAACTCCGCCTCTTTCAACTCCGCACGGCTGGTCGGCCCGGCGGTGGCCGGTCTGCTGATCGCCGCGATCGGCTCCGGCTGGGTGTTCGTGGTCAACGCGATGTCGTTCATCGCGATGCTCGCCGCACTCGGCATGATCCGGGTCGCCCGTGCTCCTCAGGGTCGGGGCGCCGGCGCGCGGGAGTCGCAGGCGAGCCAGCTTGCGGCGGGCTTCCGCTACGCCCTGCGTCGGCACGACCTGCTGGTGATCTTCGTCATGGTGTTCCTGATCGGCGCATTCGGCATGAACTTCCCGATCTACTCGTCCACCATGGCGGTCGAGTTCGGTCGCGGAGCGGAGGAGTACGGCGTGCTCTCCTCGATCCTCGCGATCGGGTCGCTGGCCGGCGCGCTCATGGTCGCACGCCAGCCGAACGCGCGATTCCGTGCGGTGGTGCTCGCCGCCGGAGGGTTCGGGATCGCGGCGACGCTCGCCGCGCTCATGCCGACCTTCTGGACCTTCGCGGCGACCCTGGTACTGCTCGGGTACTGCACCTCGACGATGCTCTCGACCGCGAACGGCTTCGTGCAGACCACGAGCGATCCGCGCGTGCGCGGGCGGGTGCTCTCCATCTACTTCGCGATCCTGATGGGCGGCACCCCGATCGGGGCGCCGGTCGTCGGCGCGATCACCGACGCGCTGGGCGCGCGCTGGGGGCTCTGGGTCGCCGCGCTCTCCGGAGGCATCGCCTTCGCGGCGGGGCTCGGCTGGCTGATCGTCGAGCGGCGCCTGCGAGTGCATCTGAGTCGCGGCCGGCACCGCGGCCGAGGTCTCGGCGTCACCGTGACGCACGCCGGGCGCCCGGGCCTCGACGACGACCCGAGTGAACAGCTCGAGACGCTGACCGCGCCGATCACGGTGCTCCGCCGGGGCCCGGTGATCCTCTCTGAGCCGATGTCGGCTCCCCAGAGCGGGGCCCTCAGCGAGGGACTGACCGGCCCGATCGTGATCCCGGATCCCGGCGAGGGCGGAGCTTCGAAGGATCCGAGCGGATAGGCTGGAGTTTCGCACCGGGTGGACATGGAGATGATCGTGGGCATGGAAGAGGCACAGCCGTCGGTCACGATTCTCGTCCCCATGTACAACGAGGAGGCGGTGCTCGAACTCTTCTACGCCGAGCTGAATCGGGTGATCGACACGATCCCGGGAGTCGACTTCACCTACCTCTTCATCGACGACGGATCGCGGGACGCCTCGCTGAGCATCGTCAAGAACTTCGCGGAGAACGATTCGCGGGTCGACTACCTCGCGCTGAGCCGCAACTTCGGCAAGGAGCGCGCGCTGCTCGCCGGGTTCGATCACGTCGGGACGGACGCGGTCGTCGTGATCGATGCGGATCTGCAGGATCCGCCCGCGCTGATCGCCGAGATGATCGGGTACTGGCGCGAGGGCTACCAGGATGTGTACGCGCAGCGCCGCACCCGGCAGGGCGAGACCTGGATGAAGCGGGCCACCTCGAACGCCTACTATCGCGTCCTGCAGTCCGTGACCCGGGTCGAGATCCAGGCCAACACCGGAGACTACCGGCTGCTGGATCGCGCGTGCCTCGACGCACTCACCCGCTTTCGCGAGTCCGAGCGCAACACCAAGGCGCTCTTCTCCTGGATCGGATTCCGCAAGAAGGCGATCCTCTTCGATCGCGATCCGCGCGCCGCGGGCAAGAGCAAGTTCAACTACTGGCGCCTCACGAATCTCGCACTCGACGGCATCACGTCGTTCACGACGGCTCCGCTACGGGTCTCGGGCGTCTTCGGGGCGGTGGTCTCGCTGGTCGCGTTCATCTACCTGCTGGTGATCGTCGTCCGTGCGCTGCTCTTCGGATCCGACGCCGCGGGCTACCCGTCGCTGATGGCGGTGATCCTGTTCCTCGGCGGCGTGCAACTCATGTCGCTCGGAGCGATCGGGGAGTACGTGGGGCGGATATTCAACGAGACCAAGAACCGTCCGCCGTATCTCGTCGGCGAGAACAACCTCGGCGAGATCCCGGGTCTGGGGCGGCGCGGGCACGACGACACGCCTGGTCAGGCCGGGCAGTGAGCGCCGCTCGGAAGCCGCTGCGATTCGTCCTGGTCGGTCTGGCCAACACCGCCATCGACTTCGGGCTGCTCTTCGGCCTGCGCGCGCTGGGCCTGCCCGTCGTGCCCGCCAACATGATCTCGACGGGCGTCGCCCTCGCGTTCAGCTTCTTCGCGAACCGCAGCTTCACCTTCGGCGCAGGCGGATCCGGGAACCCGGCATGGCAGGCGGCGAAGTTCCTCGTCGTCACGCTGATCGGCCTGTGGGCGCTGCAGCCCCTGGTGCTCCTGGCCGGCAGTGCGCTCCTGCCGGCGAGCTGGGGCAGCGCGGTCGTCCTCTTCGTCTCGAAGGTCGTCGCGACCGTGGTCTCGATGATCTGGAACTATCTTCTGTACGATCGAGTCGTCTTCGCCCCCGCACAGGGGCGAGGCGACATGCACAGCCGTGACCAGGAGGGCCCGGAATGACTCGCAACACCTCGACTGCACCGGGCGGCTGGACCTCATCGAGGCTCGTGCAGTCCCTGATCGGCCGACCGGTGGCGTTCTGGATCACCGTGGTGGTCGTCTTCGCCGTCGCGAGGCTCGCGACCTGGGGCTTCCCCTTCGACAGCGACCATTGGATCTTCACCTACGTCGGCCGCGAGTGGATCGTCGACGGCGGACAGCTCTACGTCGATGCGTGGGACCACAAGCCGCCCATGATCTTCCTGATGAACGGGATCATGGCGGCGCTGTTCGGCGACAACATCGTGCTGCACCGGATCTGGCTGACCGCGTTCACCGTCCTCGACTGCTGGCTGTTCTTCCTGCTCGCGAAGCGCGTCCTCCCCGGGATGCTCGATCGCGTGGATGCAGATCGGCGGATCGCACGATCGCCGTGCGGCTCGCACTGATCGCCTACGTCTTCTTCCGCAATCTCTCGCAGTTCACGAACAGCGGCAACAACACCGAGGCCTACGGCGTCATCCTCGTCCTGCTGCTCGTGCTCGCCTACCTCAAGTTCACCGAGACCGATCGTTGGGGCTGGCTCGCGCTCGCGGGCCTCGCCTGCGGGGTGCTCTTCTGGTTCAAGGGCAACTTCCTGATCTTCGGCGCCATCATCGGGATCATGCTGCTCGTGCACGGCTGGCGGAAGAAGGGCAGGCTCGCCCTGCTCGTGCTCGTGTACATCGCGCCGATCATCCTCGTGTCGCTCGCCTGGTTCTGGTACTTCGCCGCGCAGGGCACCTTCGACGACTTCTGGCTCGCCTCCTTCGGCTTCTCGGCGAAGTACGCGTCGAGCGCCTGGGCCGGCAAGGTCAGCGCCAACATCCTGCTCATCGCGACCACCGCCGCGCTGCTCGTCCCGGCCCTCGTGTTCTTCCTGGTGTATCTGCGGGATGCGAAGCGGCAGTGGCGAGAGCCGAGCTATCAGCTCATCGGGTGGATGTTCCTCTCCGGCCTCGTCCTGATCGGGGCGGTCGGGTCCTTCTACGCGTACTACCTGCTCATCACGATGCCCTTCACCGTGCTGGTGATCGTCTACGGGGTGCTGCGGATCTCCAGCTTCGGCCGAGTCCTGCGCGTGATCCTGGTCGCCGGTCTCGTCGCGACGCTGCTCGCGAACTACGCCATCTCGACCAAGCAGCTGCTGAACACCTTCACCGGATCCGCGCATCAGGACGCCATAGACAAGCAGGAGGCGGCCGACTACGTGCGCGATCACACGGCCCCCGAGGATCGGATCGTGGCCTACGACTACGGCGCCACGTTCTACATCCTCGCGGATCGTCGTGCGGCCAGCCGCTTCATCTCCGCGAGCGTGCTGCTGCTCGACTACCGCGACCACTACGGGCTCGGGTTCAACGACGAGTTCATCGCCGGGATCGAGAAGAACCACGTGAAGTACGTGCTGCTCAGCGGAGACAACCGCGAGCTCTACGCGACGAACACGCAGATCAACGACTACCTCGCCGAGCACTTCGCGCCGGCGAAGCAGTTCGGCAACGTCGAGGTCCTCGAACGCGTCGATTGAGCCCTCCCACGCCTTCGCGCGAGAGTAGGCTTGTCGCGGTACCCCGGCGGATCCGCCGCCCTTCGATCACAACTACGGAGCCCGATACACCGTGAGCGATTTCCTGTCAGCCCAGACCCGTACCGAGACCGACTCCCTCGGCAGCGTCGAGATCCCGGCAGCGGCGTACTGGGGGGTGCACACGGCCCGCGCGCATGAGAACTTCCCGATCGCGCGAAGGCCCATCTCGGTGTATCCGGACTTCGTACGCGCCTTCGCGTGCGTCAAGCAGGCGGCGGCGCGCGCCAACCTCGAGATCGGCGCCCTCGACGAGCAGCGCGCCACGCTGATCGACCGCGCGTGCGAAGAGGTGAAGACCGGCATGCTGCTCGATCAGTTCGTCGTCGGCGTGGTGCAGGGCGGCGCCGGCACCTCGACCAACATGAACGCCAACGAGGTCATCACGAACCGCGCGCTCGAGCTCGCCGGCCACGACAAGGGCGACTACGCGTTCATCAACCCGAACGACCACACGAACCACAGCCAGTCGACCAACGACACCTATCCGACCGCGATCAAGATCGCCCTCGCGTTCTCGCTGACCAGCCTGCTCGACGAGCTCGCGCTGCTCGCCGACTCGTTCGCCGCGAAGGGGCGGGAGTTCTCGCACATCATCAAGGTCGGCCGCACGCAGTTGCAGGATGCCGTGCCGATGACGCTGGGCCAGGAGTTCAACGCCTTCGCCGTGACCCTGCGCGAGGACATCGAGCGGCTCACCGAGGCGGTCTCTCTCCTGCGCGAGGTCAACATGGGAGCCACCGCGATCGGCACCGGGATCAACGCGCCCAAGGGCTACAAGGAGGCGGTGATCCGCCACCTGCGCGAGATCACGGGGCTCGAACTCGTGACCGCGGGCGACCTGATCGAGTCCACGAGCGACACCGGCGTGTTCATCACCTTCTCCGGCGCGCTCAAGCGCAGCGCGCTCAAGCTGTCGAAGATCTCGAACGACCTCCGTCTGCTCTCCTCCGGTCCGCAGGCCGGCCTCGGCGAGATCAACCTGCCCGCCCGACAGGCGGGATCCTCGATCATGCCGGGCAAGGTGAACCCGGTGATCCCCGAGGCCGTCTCCCAGGTCGCCTACTCGGTCGCCGGCGCCGGCGTCCCCGTCTCGATGGCGGTCGAGGCGGGGCAGCTGCAGCTCAACGCCTTCGAGCCCATCATCGCGCATTCGCTGTTCCAGTCGATCACCTGGCTCGAGCGCCGCACGCTGCGGCTCAACTGCGTCGACGGGATCACTGCGAACGAGGAGCGCCTGGCCGACACGGTCTCGCGCTCCGTGACCGTCATCACCGCGCTCGCGCCGGTGATCGGCTACGCCGAGGCCGCCAAGCTGGCGAAGGTGGCGCTCGCGACCAACGAGAAGGTCTCCGAGCTCGTGGTCTCCCGCGGCCTCCTGGATCAGGCGGCGCTCGACGAGATCCTGCAGCCGGCGCGTCTTGCGGGCATCGAGCCGGAGAGCGACGCCGCGCAGTCGGTCACGCCGCCCGAGGTAGTCGAAGGGGAGTAGCCCGGTTAGCCCCTGCGCGGTCGCGCGAGGGCTACGCCGCGACGCAGTGCGAGGTGAGCGTCCCGATGCCCTCGATGGTCACCGTGACCTCGGTCCCGGGGAACAGATAGAGCGGCGGGCGGCGCGAGCGTCCCGCACCGCCGGGGGAGCCCGTCGAGATGAGGGTGCCCGGGAGCAGGGTGAGGGACTGCGACAGCGATGAGATCAGCTGCGCCACCGTCCGGATCATGAAGCCGGTCGTCGAGTCCTGCACGCGCAGCCCGTCGACGTCGGTGGTGAGGCGCAGCGCCTGCGGATCCGGGATCTGATCGGCCGTCACGACCACCGGTCCGACCGGGGTGAAACCGTCGAAGGACTTGCAGCGCGACCACTGCGGCTCCGAGAACTGGATGTTCCGCGCCGTGATGTCGTTCACCACGGTGTATCCGAAGACGTAGTCGAGAGCCTCTTCGGCCGACACGTTCTTCGCCGGGCGCCCGATGATCACGCCGAGTTCGCCCTCGTAGTCCACCTCTTCGCTGATGTGCGCGGGCAGCGGCACCTCGCGCTCGTGCCCGTTCAGCGAATTCGGGAAGAGGGAGAAGAGCACGGGGCCCGAGTCGTTGTCGAGGCTGAGCTCGCTCGCGTGCTCGTCGTAGTTCAGGCCGACCGCGAGGACGATGGGCGGATCCAGGACCGCCGAGGCGTATCCGAGATCCGCGAGCGCCCATCCGGCGCCGTCGGGCAGCGCCTCCGCCGCAGAGCGCACTCGGGCCAGCGCATCCGCGCCCGCTTCGATGAGATCCTGCAGGGTCTCGTACGCTCCGTCCAGCTCTCGCACCGGCACGGCGCGCTCGCCGCGAACCACCACCAGTTCCGGTCGCTGGTTCCCTGCCCGGATCACATGCGCAAACTTCACCTCACTAGGTTACCGAGATACGCGGAGCCTCGTCGTGAGGTCACCCACTACTCAAGGGGGAAAGCGTGGTCGGAACCGCACAAATTTCAACCACCGGACCGGTCGGAATATCCCTGACAGCGAACTCACCGGAAGTCGACGCGCAAAACCCGCAAGAATGGATCCATGACTGAATCATCCCTGTCGAAGCCGGAAATCGAATTCCCCGAGGGTCCCGCGCCCGCCGAGCTCGAGATCGTCGATCTCGTCGAGGGCGATGGCGCCGAGGCGCTCCCCACTTCCAAGGTGAACGTCCACTATCTCGGCGTCGAGTACGACAGCGGTGAGGAGTTCGACAGCTCCTGGGGCCGCGGCGAGTCGATCGACTTCCCCCTGCGCTCGCTCATCCAGGGATGGCAGGTCGGCATCCCCGGCATGAAGGTGGGCGGCCGCCGCAAGCTGGTCGTGCCCCCGGCCCAGGCCTACGGCAACGCCGGCGGCCACCCGCTCAGCGGCAAGACCCTGATCTTCGTGATCGACCTGCTGGGCGTCAGCTGAGTTGCGAAGGCCATTTCTGGCCTTCGCCAGCTGACGCCGCGGCCGCGCAGTAGCGCGATCACGAGATGTGAGAGGACGCGCTGCGCTCTCTCCTGAAAATCTCGTGCAGCCGCGGTCGCCTGGAATGAGGCGAAGACACGACCTCCGAACTCCCCGATCGCCTCGCACGCCGAGGCGATCGGGGAGTTCGCATTTCGGGCCGGAGCCCGGGATGACGCGGGTCCGATCCGCCTGGTAGCGTTTTCCTGTTCAGCAAACACTCAGGAACGGGAGCAGGCAGTGGCGGAGACGCAGGAGCAGAGCGTCGGGGAGCGGGGATTCCTCGATCGCTATTTCGAGATCAGCAAGCGCGGATCGACGATCGGTCGAGAGGTGCGCGGCGGCCTCGTGACCTTCGTCACGATGGCGTACATCGTGATCTTGAACCCGATCATTCTCAGCGGCGGCGTCGACGTCCTCGGCAACCACATCGACGGCAGTGCGGCCGGTGACAACGCGTTCCTGCAGGTCAGCGCCGTCACCGCGCTGACCGCCGGCGTGATGACGATCCTCTTCGGCCTGGTCAGCCGCCTTCCCTTCGCCTTCGCGACCGGGCTCGGGATCAACGCGTTCCTCGCGTTCTCCGTCGTCGGCCAGGTCACCTGGCCGGAGGCGATGGCGCTCGTCGTCCTGAACGGCGTGCTGATCGTGCTGCTCTCGGCGACCGGTCTGCGCCGCATGATCTTCGATGCGGTGCCGTTCGAACTCAAGATCGCGATCACGGTCGGCATCGGCCTCTTCATCGCATTCATCGGTTTCGTCAACGCCGGTTTCGTCACCGCCGCGGGCAACCCGCCGGTCGGCCTCGGCGTGGGCGGTTCCGTTGCGACCGTGCCGACGCTCATCTTCGTCGTCACGCTGATCCTGACCTCGATCCTCGTCGCGCGCAAGGTCAAGGGCGGGCTCCTCATCGGCCTCATCGCGGGCACGGTCATCGCGGTCGTCGTCGAGGCGATCTGGCACATCGGGCCGAAGGTCGTGAACGGAGCGGCTGCGACCGCCGGCGGATGCGCCCCCACCGCGCCGACCGTCCCTGGCCGTGCGTTCGGTCTGCCCGGCCTC